>CAZEKN010000021.1:11550-15796 GCA_964512755.1 uncultured Desulfatibacillum sp.
GGTAACGGTCGACTTGCCCGCGGTATGCCTCGGGCACCTTCCAGATCTCATCGACGTAGTAGGTCTTGCCGCTGCGGTCCGTGTATTTATAGAACTCGGCGTTCGTCGTGCCCCCCCAGCAGAGCCAGGCGGCAAATGCCACGAGCGCCCATTGTACCACGCGCCCTCTCATGTCTTCGGTGTCCCTCCTAGCGGCTGTGCACCCCGGACTCCCCGCCCCCCTGCTCCCCCGACCCCTTGGCCTTCAATCGCCCGGTTCAAGCTGCCCTGAACATAGCCTTCCAGGTCAATGGCGACATGCTTGAATCCGATCTTCTTCAAACGCTTCAAAATCTCCGCGCGCATCTCTTTATGCAAGGCTTTTTTTATATCGCGCTGCGCCACCTCGATCCGCGCCACTTCCCCATGATGCCGGACCCGCGATCCGTCAAACCCCAGCTGCAGAAGAGACTCCTCAGCCATCTCCACCATCATCAGGGCCTCGCGCATGATCGGCCGGCCGTACGGAATGCGCGAGGCCAGGCAGGCCATGGACGGCTTGTTCCAAGTCGGCAACTGCATTTTTCGGGACAGCGCACGGATATCCGCCTTGGTCAACCCCGCCTCCGCCAGGGGCGAGGAAACGCCCATCTCCTGCGCGGCCTTCGTCCCGGGGCGGTAATCCTCCAGATCATCCATGTTCACACCGTGAGCGACCCGCCGGATCTCCAGCGATGCCGCCACACGAATGATTTCGGCAAAAATGAGCTGCTTGCAGGTGTAGCAGCGCTCGGGCGGGTTGGTGACGAATCCCGGAACCGTTATTTCTCCGAGCGGGATCACGATGTGTTTGACACCGAGATCATTTGCGATGACACGCGCCTCCCGGATCTCCCGGCGCGAATGAATGGGGGAATCCACCGTGACCGCCGTCACCCCGTCTCCCAACGCTTCCTTGGCCGCTGCGATCAGAAAGGTGCTGTCGACTCCGCCGGAAAAAGCCACGGCCAGGGTCGAATCACTTTTGAGAATTTCGATCAGGCGTCTTTTTTTAGCCGCGATCAAGGCGATCACCACCACCGCCGTTTGGTTGAGGGGCGGTTCGTCAAAAGGGTGTTTACACCGGAGCAGCGATCTTTTATATGGATGTAGTAGTCCTAATTGCCCGCGATAGGCGTTGCGCCGCCAAATCGCCACCTGCCAACCGGCATGCTCTTCAATTATAGGTTAAACCCGAATGGCCGCAAAGGAATTTTTTTGATTGAGCACCCGTCGCTTCCTCATAATGGTTCCCATTGGGCTCAGTCTGATCCTGCTCCAGTCCTATTTTTGGGTGCCCACTTACGAGGAACAATCCCGGGGCAACGCCAGCCGTCTTCAGGAATTCATCAACGCCTCCATCGGTGATGCCAGCATCCTCAATCCGATCCTCTCAGCCGATTCGGCCAGCTCCGAAATTGAGAATCTCGTTTTCGAAGGCCTCATCGACCGCGATGAAAACCTGCGCTTCCGCGGCCGCGTGGCCGAATCATGGACGGTCTCCGAAGAGGCCTATTTTTTCGTAAATGCCGCTCGATCGGTTCCCGGTTCCGGGGACGGAGATGCCGAGGCTCTGGTGGCCTATCTCCAAGCACTGCTGGCCCGGCCGAAGCCTTTGCCTGAAACCCTTCAGAAGGCGTTCGGCAATATCCGCGAAATATCGTTGGTTCCGGCCCGCACCGATACCGTCCGCCGGCAGCGGCCAGCGGCGGCCGGCCGGGATGCGGTCGATCGGACCATCCAGGTGACGGCTCCGCCCCGAGTCAAACTAACCCTGCGGGACGTCGATCCGGACCTCTTCACACACCTGGCCGACGTTTTGGGGCCGGACTACTTCACCTCCTTTCAGTCCCGGCGCCATGTCTCCGCGTCCGCCCCCATCTTGGAGGCCGAGCTCGATCGCCTGGCGGAGGAGCTGCTGCCGGCGGTCGAGCACAACCCCGTGATCGAGTTCCGGCTGCGGCCCGGCGTCAGGTTTCACGACGGCCGGGAGGTTACGGCGAGAGATATCAGATTCACCTACGATGCGATCATGGATCCGAAGAATCTCTCACCGCGGGTGGCCGACTACGAGCCGGTCAAAGACATCCAGATCATCGACCCCTTCACCGTGCGCGTCGTCTACAAGCGGCTTCACTCGCCCGCCGTGGGCACCTGGGCCATGGGATTATTGCCAGAGCATCTGCTGAACCAAGACCGGCTGCGCCAGGAAGCCCTGCGCGCCGGCAAGGATCCGGCGGCCTTTTCCATGCGGCAGAGCGAGTTCAACCGGCGGCCGGTCGGCAGCGGGCCTTTCGTCTTCCGCGAATGGAAGTCCGACCAATACATCATCCTGGACCGCTTTGCAGACTACTGGGAAGGCGCCGCCAACTACAAACGTTACCTCTATCGGGTCATCCCCGACCTGCTGACCCAGGAAATTGAGTTCTACGCCGGCACCATCGACGCCTATGGCGTGCAGCCCTATCAAGTGACCAGGCTCAAACAGGACTCCCGCTTTCAGAGTTTCTCGGGCACCTCCTACGCCTATGCCTACATCGGCTACAACCTGCGGCGGCCTCCCTTCGACGACCCGCGGGTACGGCGGGCGCTGTCGCTGGCCGTCGACGTGGACCGCATCATCGATTTCGTCCTTTACCAGCAGGGGGAGCGCACGACAGGACCCTTTCTCAAACAGACCGAATACTACAACCACGCCATCGCACCGGTCCCGTTCGACCCCGATGCGGCATTAACGCTGCTGGCCGAGGCCGGCTGGCGCCGCAACGCCGACGGCCGCCTGGAAAAGAACGGACAGAAACTGCAATTCACCCTGATCACCAACAGCGGCAACGACACCCGCAAATCCATCCTGGCGATCGCCCAGGATGCCTGGAAGCAGATCGGCATCGACGTGCGCACCGATCTGGTGGAATGGTCGGTGTTCATCAAGGAGCGGATCAACAAGCTCGATTTCGACGCCGTCGTGCTGGGCTGGTCCATGGGAATCGACCCGGACCTCTATCAGATCTGGCATTCGAGCCAGGCCGGTCCGCACCAGCTCAACTTCGCTGGCTACCGCAACCCCGCAGCCGACGATCTCATCATCCGCATCCGACAGGAATACGATTTCGACCGCAAGATCGCACTGTGCCACCGGCTGCATGCGGTCATCGCAGAGGATCAGCCCTACACCTTTCTTTACGTCGGCAAGTGGACGGCCGTACTGGACCGCCGCATCGTCATCCGCGATACCGGTCCGGACGGCAAGGAGCGGTTTAGGCCGATCCAACCGACCCGGACCGGCAACTACATGTTCACCTTCAACCAATGGACCAAGCTGGCGGAAGTTCCGCAGCTCCATCAGTAAAGGAGGATTGATCGGATGCTCGCCTTCATCGGTCGCAGCGTGATCCAAAAAATGGTCACGCTATTTTTCGTGTCGGTCGTCTCCTTCGCCATCATCCACATCGCTCCCGGGGAGCCCAGCCAGGTCGATCCGCTCAATCCCAAGTTCACCCCCGAGATGGTGGCGCTATTCCGCCAGGCGTTTCATCTAGATCGGCCGCTTTACATCCAGTACGCGTTTTTCTACCGCGACCTCCTCACCGGGAATACGGTCTCCTGGAAAGACAACCAGCCCGTGCTCGATAAGATTGGAGAGCGCTTTTTGAACAGTCTGCCGCTGTTCATCGTCGGCACCCTCATCACCTGGACCGTTTCTTTCCCCGTCGGGATCCGCTCGGCCATTTTCCGGGGTGGGATATACGACCGCAGCGCCACGTTTCTTTCCTACGTGCTGATCTCCATCCCCGGTTTTTTCTTCGCCTACATGCTCATCATCTTTGTGGTGGGCCGATTCCAGGTGCCCGTGATCGGCATGCAGACGTTCGGCATGACCGACACCTCCTGGCTTTTCAGAATGAACGATCGTCTCTGGCACATGCTGCTGCCGTCGATCCTCGGTGCCACGGGCGGCATCGCCGTGCTGTCGCGCTTTGTGCGCAGCCAGATGCTCGAGGTCGAAAACCAGGACTATGTGCGCACGGCACGCGCCAAGGGCCTGCCGTGGGAAATGGTGCACTACAAGCACGCTCTGCGCAACGCCCTGCTCCCGTTCGTCACCATGTTCGGCCTCATCCTGCCGGGGCTGATCGGCGGTTCGGTGATCATCGAGTCCATATTCTCATGGCCGGGTCTGGGCCGCATGGCCTATGAGGCGATCCTCGCCAGGGACTACCCGGTCATC
>CAZEKN010000021.1:15896-16968 GCA_964512755.1 uncultured Desulfatibacillum sp.
GACCCCGCCCTGGTGCGCCTGCAGGAAAAGCTGCGCCCTCCGCTCACGATGCCGCAGACGGCATCGCTCAAGCCCGAGGAGCGGCCCGTTGGCGGCATGTATTTCTTCGGCACCGACGATCTCGGCCGTGACGTCTTCGCCCGCATGCTCCAGGGCGCGTGGGTGTCGCTGACCGTAGGCTTCGTCGCGGTCGGCATTTCGGTGGCGATCGGCATCTTCATGGGTGGGTTGGCCGGATTCTACGGCCACCGCCGCATCCGCCTCGATCAGCTGATGATGACAGCCGCGCTGCTGGCCGGCGCCGGGCTGCTGGCGGCCGGCTGGAGGACCTCCGGCGCCTGGATGCTGGTGCTAGGCCACGCCTGGCTCTTCTGGTCGATTTCGCCCTGGGGGATTCGAGGCCGAACGTCGCTGCCGGCCGGGTTGCGGTTCCTGCGCAAAAACACCCTCATGGTGGACACCCTCATTATGCGCTTCGTGGACATCATGCTCTGCTTTCCGAGTTTTTTTTTGATCCTCACGGTCGTGGCGCTGCTGCCGGCCAGCATTTACAACATCATGATCGTGATCGGGCTGACCAGCTGGGAAGGCACGGCACGCTTCGTGCGAGCGGAGTTCCTGTCCCTGCGCGAGCAGGATTTCGTCTCGGCCGCCAAGGCCCTGGGCGTCGGCAATCTCCGGATCATCTTCCGCCACATGGTGCCCAATGCCATCGCACCGGTGCTGGTTTCCGCCACGTTGGGGGTCGCTTCCGCCATTCTGACCGAAGCGGGTTTGAGCTTCCTGGGATTCGGCGTGCCGCCCCCGCATGCCACCTGGGGAAACATCCTTTCCGACGGCAAACGTTTCATCTTCGATGCCCCTTGGCTGACGTTCATCCCCGGCGCGGCTATCCTGATCGTGGTGCTGTCGTTCAATCTGTTCGGAGAGGGGCTGAGGGACATCTTGAATCCCAGGTTGCGGGAAAAAAAATGAATGCACCGCAAGAGGTTGTACTCTCCGTCGAAGGTCTGAGAGTTTATTTCCGCAGCGAGGAGGAAGTCGCGCGGGCGGTGGACGGCGTCGACTTCGA
>CAZEKN010000022.1:0-16677 GCA_964512755.1 uncultured Desulfatibacillum sp.
TCCGTGGGCGCGCCGAAGCTGGTTCCGCGCTGCATCGCCTTTTGAATGGCGGCCATCACCGCGGGATGGCGATGCCCCAGAATCATGGGGCCCCAGGAGCCGATGTAATCGATGTAACGGTTTCCGTCCGCATCGACGATCACGGCTCCGTCGGCGCTGCGAATGAACAGCGGATCGGCTCCCACGGACTTGCAGGCCCGCACCGGGCTGTTGACGCCGCCGGGAATCGACCGGACGGCGCGCTCGTAAAGACGGCATGAATTCTTGGGTGCTCTCACGGCGATGATCCTTTCCAATGGTGGGTATCCTGTTGACTTTTTCAAAGATGCGGCAAAATATCAGAAGCGACTAGATGGGTCAAGCCGGCGGACCGCCACCGTGCAACATGCGGCGCGCCGGCCGGTGATGCAATGATCCGGAAACCCGGCCGCAGATCCGCCGGGAGCGACGGCAGCCGGCATGAACAAAACACGGTCCCCTTTAAATCTCGCCAAGATGCTGGCCTACGTGTTGGGCCGCCGGCCGGATGAATTCGGCCTGATTCCGGACGCGGAGGGTTTCGTCAAGACCAAAGATCTGCTCAAAGCCCTGCACGAGGAGGCCGGCTGGGGATACGTCAACGAATTCCATCTACGGGAAGTGTTGATCTCGATCCCAGATTCGGCTTTCGAAATCGACGCGCACCGGATTCGCGCCCGGCGGCGGGAGGCGTTGCCTCTCGACACCGAGGCGGAGCGGCCGCCGAAGCTGCTTTATGCTCCAATCCGCCGCCGCGCGCACCCCAGCGTTCACGCCAACGGCATTCATCCATCCGCCCACCCCCAGGTCGTCCTGGCCGCGCAGCGCGAATGGGCCGAACGGCTGGGCCGCCGCATCGACCCGGACCCGGTGATCCTGATCGTGAACGTTCGTGCCGCCGAAGAGCAGGGCGTGGCATTTGCCCGATTCGGCACCGGCCTATTCTTGGCGGAACAAATCCCGGTCGGCTGCTTCAGCGGGCCGTCCCTGCCCGATGAGCCGGCTGAAGCCGCACGGAAACCGGCGCGGACCGACCGGCATGCGGACCGGCCGGCAACGCCCGGCAGCTTCTCGCTGGATATGGAAAAAGCCTCCGGGTCGCAGGTGCCGGCGTCTTTGAAGCGCCGGACCCGCAACGGCCGCAAGATCGACCCCAAACGCCTCAAACGCGAAAATTGGAGCCGCGAGAGCCCCCCCTGGAAAAAAAATTGACAAGGGCCTGCGAAGCTGGTAAAAGTCGCGTTCGTTGTTTTGCAGAAGGCTTGTGGGGGCTGCTAGCTCAACTAGGCAGAGCAACTGACTCTTAATCAGTAGGTTACTGGTTCGATTCCAGTGCAGCCCACCAGCCCAACTTGAACTCAAGCGACCACGCTTCTTTTTTCCCGCTCGCGTTCGGATGATACCCCTTCCTGAAAATTTTGTTGACCTGGTCAGAATCAGCTGGTATTAGATAAATTTTTTGTGTTTACGATCAATTGATCGTCTGTCCATCCTTGCTCTGGAGCCGGACTCCAGGGCTTGATACCCGAAAGGAGGATTCATGCGACGGTACGAAACTTTTTTTATTTTAGATCCGGATCTCTCCGTGGAGCAGCGTCTGCCGGTTATCGAGAGAGTGAAGGACATCCTGGCCCAAATGGGCGGGTTCCTCATCCGCATCGATGAGTGGGGATCTCGGAAGCTGGCCTACGCCATCGCCAAGAAGGAGCGCGGCTATTATGTGCGCTTTGATTTCGGCGGCACCGGCCAACTGGTCAACGAGATGGAGCGGTTCTTCCGCATCGACGAGCGCGTGCTGAAGCACATGTCGGTACTGCTCGATTCGAACCCCGACATCGAAAAAATCAAGGAGGAGATGGCCAAGGCCGAGGCCGAGGCGCAGAAGCCGGCCGAGGCCGCTCCCGCGGCTCCCGTCGAAGCGGCTGCCGCCGTCCCATCCCAACCGACTGATTCCGCGGAAGTTCAACAGGAGGCTTAACCCATGCCCGCACCCACCAATCGAGATTCCCGGCCGTCTACCGCCCCCAAACGCAAGCGCCGCGTCTTTCACCGGCGCAAGGTATGCCGGTTTTGCGCCGACAGCAGCCTGGTCATCGACTATAAGGATCCGCGCATGCTGCGGTATTTCATCACCGAGCGCGGCAAAATCATTCCGAAACGGATTTCCGGCTGCTGCGCCCGTCACCAGCGGACGCTCACCCATGCCATCAAGCGCGCCCGGACGATCGCTCTGCTGCCCTTTGTCGGGTCCATGGACCAGGGCTGAACGCTGTCGCCGGCGCATCCGGCCGGCGGGTCGTTCTTCGGCCCCGCCAACGGGGTACATGAGCAAGGATCTTGCCACCGGCGTCGTGATTACCTGCCTGGCCGTTGCGGTTTGCACGATGGTTCCCATGGCCGGGCTGATCGGATCGGCTTTCATTCCGGTACCGCTGATCTACTTTCGCGCCAAGCTTGGCCATTCCGCCGTCCGGACCATCGCCGCGGCGGCAGTCGGCTGTGCGCTGCTGCTGGGCGGCCCCGTGGAGGCGCTGTTCTTCGGCGAGTTGCTGCTGATCGGTTTCGTGATGGGCGAGTTGATGGCGCGCCAGTGGTCCCTGGAAAGAACCGCCGTTGCCGTTTGCATCGCCGTCATCCTGGCCAGCCTCGCCGGAATGCTGGGCGCCAGCCTCTGGAGCGGGCAGGGTCCGCTGGCCACCGTCTCCGATGCCATTCGCCAGCACCTGGAGTTGAGCCTTCTGCTTTACCAGCAAATGGGGCTTTCCCGGGAGCAGCTTGATTTTTTGCAGAACTCGCTCGACACCATCCAGCGGGTACTGGTGGGGATCATGCCCGCTCTAGTGATCGGCTCCACCCTGATGGTGACCTGGATTTGCCTGCTGGTGTCACGCTGGTTATGCCAGCGGCGCAGCCTGCCGTTCCCGGACTACGGATCGCTCGAACGCTGGAAGGCGCCGGAGCCGATGGTCTGGGGGGTGATCGGATCGGGCGCCCTTCTGCTGGTACCGAGCGTCGGCGTCAAGCTGCTGGGTCTGAACGGTCTGATCGTGTTCATGGTGATCTATTTCTTCCAAGGAATGGCGATCGTGGCCTATTTTTTTCAAAAGAAGCAGATCCCGCTGTTCGCCCGCGTGGTGCTGTACGGGTTGATCGCCATCCAGCAGGTGGTCATGCTGGCCGTGATCGGCGTCGGATTCTTTGACACCTGGTTCAATTTTCGAAAACTGAAAAAACCGCTTGCGCCGGGCTGACGGCGCTAGACCCTGGAGGATATTCTATGAGAGTGATACTCACCCAAACCATCGAATCCCTGGGCATCATCGGCAGCGAGGTCGAGGTCAAGCCGGGTTATGCCCGCAACTTCCTGCTGCCCCAGAAAAAGGCGCTCGTCGCTAGTCCAGAAAACCGCAAGAGGCTGGAGTCGGAAAAGACTAAGTTCGAACTGCAGATCGCCAAGGAGCGCAAGCTGGCCGAGGAGATGGCCCAAAAGCTTGAGGGCGTCGTCTGCCGGATCGGCGCCAAGGTGGCCGAGGAGGACCGCCTGTACGGATCCGTCGGCGTGCGCGATATCATCGATGCTCTGGCCGCCCAGAACATTGTGGTTGAAAAGCGCATGGTGCTGTTGACCGAACCCATCAAACAGCTGGGCAGCTTCAAAATCCCGATCCGTGTCTACAAGGGAGTTGAGCCGGAAATCACGCTGGAAGTGGTCAGCGAAGGCTGAGTCACCGGGCTTGCATGGATTCGGCAAACCCGGCGCGGCCGCATGTCGGCGGCGCCGCCGGGCTCCGCTCCGGAGGCCGGAACCGCTCAGCTTAGAAACCGGGCACACCTATGGCCGAAAAGGAAAACCCCGCCGCCAGGGACACGGAGCCGCTCCATGTTCCGCCTCAGCACATCGAAGCCGAGGAGTCGCTGCTCAGCGCCATTCTGGTCGACAACACCGCGCTGCTGGAGGTGGTGGAGATCCTGGCTCCGGCGGACTTCTATCGCACGGCGCACCAGAGAATTTTCGCGGCCATGACCGACCTGTTCGACCGCGGCGAGCCGGTCGACGTCATCACCCTCAACAACAGCCTGAAGGAAAAGGGGCAGCTCGAGGCCGTCGGCGGCGCCGCGTATCTGGCGCGGCTGCTCGATGCGGTGCCGCTCGCCGTGAACGCTCAGCATTACGCCCGCATCGTCCACGACAAGGCGGTGCTGCGACGGCTGATCGAGAAGGCCAACGCCATCACCAAACGCTGCTTCCAGGAGCAGGGCGGCACGGACGACATCATCGATTTCGCAGAGGCCGCGATCTTTGAAATCACCGACAAAAAGGCCCGTCAGGCTTTCTATCCGCTCAGCAAGCTCATCAACGGCAACATCGACTTTCTGGAGGAAAAACAAAAAAACAAAAGCCTGGTCACCGGCGTTCCCACCGGCTACACCCTGCTCGACAACCTGACCTCGGGACTGCAGAACTCCGACTTGATCATTCTGGCAGCCCGGCCGAGCATGGGGAAAACCGCTCTGGCGCTGAACATCGCCCGCAATGCCGCCGTCGATGCCGGGGTGCCGGTCGCGGTCTTTTCCCTGGAAATGTCCAAGGAGCAGCTGTCCCTGCGCCTGCTGTGCGCCGAGGCCCGCATCGATTCGTCACGGCTGCGCAGCGGCTTTTTCAGCATGGAGGACTGGGAGCGTCTGACGGACGCGGCCGGCGTGCTTTCCGCCGCTCCGATCTTCATCGACGACTCGCCGAGCCTCTCGGCGATGGAGGTGCGCGCCAAGGCCCGCCGCCTCAAGATGGACAAGAACATCGGGTTGATCGTGATCGACTATCTGCAGCTCATGCAGGGCCGGGCGAGTGCCGAACGGCGTGACCTTGAGATCTCTGAGATATCCCGGTCGTTGAAGGCCCTGGCCAAGGAAATCCAGGTGCCCGTCATGGCCCTTTCCCAGCTGAACCGGATGCTGGAGCAGCGCAACGACAAGCGGCCGCGGCTGTCGGACCTGCGGGAGTCCGGCGCCCTCGAGCAGGACGCCGACGTGGTCGCCTTCATCTACCGCGACGAGGTCTACAACAAGGAGGAAACCAATCCTCACCGGGGCACCGCCGAGATCATCCTCGCCAAACAGCGCAACGGGCCGATCGGCGAAGTGCTCCTGACCTTTCTGTCCGCTTATACCCGCTTTGAAAACATGGCCCCCGAGGCGATGCGCGGAACGGCGTGACCGCTATTGCCGCCCGCTGCGGCCGAAATCCCGCCGGGGCGGACCCCGGCTCAGGCCGTCTCGGTTGAACCGCCGGATCATAAGGAGGCATTGCTCCAACCCGAATGAAGAGGCTTTTCGGTAATGTCGCCGGCCTGAAGTCCAACCAGATCCGAAGGCTGGAAAACCTCTACCGGAGGCGTGTCCCGCCGGAGGTTTTGATCACCCCTGAGCTCGCCCGGGACCTCAGCCTGCTGTCCCATGAAATCCGGCGGCAGATCGGCCTGCTGGTGAACCGGCAGGGGCGGATCGCCTTCGTGGTGGTGGGCGACCCCCGGCAGATCGTCATTCCGACCACCGCCGAATATCAGGCCGCGCCGGGGCGTCTCAACGGCTTGCGCTGCATCCACACCCACCTCAACGAAGAACCGCTCACCCGCGACGACCTGACCGACCTGGCCCTGCTCCGGCTGGACGTGATGGCAGCCATCGGAATGGGAACCGACGGGCTACCGCGCCGGGTGCATGCCGCCCATGTCCTTCCAGGCGTTTCCGAGCGTCTGCCCCACCGGTTGCTGCCGGACCTGGCACCGAATGCACTGAACCTCGACTGCCTGGCGCTCGTCCATGCATTGGAAGACGAACTGCAGCGGGTGATCACGGGCCGCACGGCCGGTTTCACCCGGGATCGGGCCCTGCTGGTCAGCGTCTCCGCCGCCCCCCGTCGCCAGTCGGAGGAGTCCATGGCCGAGCTGAGGGAACTCGCCCGCTCGGGGGGGATCGAGGTCGTCGGCTCCGTGATCCAGCAGCGCGAAAAAGTGGACCACCGCTTTCTGATCGGCACCGGCAAGCTTCAGGAATTGGCGATTCACGCCCTCCAGGAAGCAGCCTCGATCATCGTTTTCGACCAGGAGCTGAACCCGTCCCAGATCCGGTCCATCACCGACCAGACCGACTTGAGGGTCATCGACCGCACCCAGCTGATTCTGGACATTTTCGCCCAGCGCGCCCGGTCGCGGGAGGGCAAGCTCCAGGTGGAACTGGCTCAGCTCAAGTATATGCTGCCGCGCCTGGTGGGCAAGGGCACCGCCCTGTCCCGCCTGGCCGGCGGCATCGGTGGCCGGGGTCCCGGGGAGACCAAACTTGAGGTCGACCGGCGCCTGGTGCGCCGGCGCATCGCACAGCTGGAAGATGCGCTGGAGGAGGTGCGCCGTCACCGGCGGCAGCTGCGAGCCAAACGCGGCAAAAAAAACGTTCCGGTGATCTCGATCATCGGCTACACCAACGCCGGCAAGAGCACGCTGCTCAACAGCCTCACGCACAGCCGGGTGTTGGCGGAAGAGCGCCTGTTCGTCACCCTGGATCCATCCAGCCGACGTTTGCGGTTCCCCAAGGACATCGAGGTCATCATTACGGATACGGTGGGTTTCATCCGCGACCTGCCCCGCGACCTGATGGTGGCCTTCCGCGCGACCCTGGAGGAGCTCGAGAATGCCGACCTGCTGCTGCACGTCGTGGATCTCAGCAACCCACGCTTTGAAGACCAGATCCTCGCGGTCGAAGCCATCATCGAAGATCTCCAGCTCGGCGCCAAGGCCTGCCTCAAGGTATTCAACAAGCGCGACCGGGTGGCGCCGGATCTGGCCCGGAATGTTGCATTACGGCATGGAGGCGTGGCTATTTCCGCTCGGGACCCATCGACGCTGCCTCCGCTCATTGAACGCATGCGATCCATGATCGCATCCCGTGCGGCGCCGGCGAGCCCCGCCTCGCCGCCGGGCGATGGGAGCCCGGCGGCCTTCGCAAGAAGCGGCGGCACCGCAACCGAAAACCCGGATTGACGGTACCTCCTCCCCGATCGACCCCAACCGATTGGGGTTGACACGATTCCCTGAACCGATATAACGTGACCGCCATGGACCTCGATCAAATATTGCGAGTAGCGGTCCGGGCCGCCTATGCGAGTGCGGACGTATTGCGCACCCGTTGGAAGCATTTGAGCTCGATCGACTCAAAGGGACCCAACGATTTGGTCACGGACGCGGACATCGCCGCTGAAAAGGAAATCATCCGCGCGATCCAGGTCACCTATCCGCAGCACGGCATCATCGCGGAGGAAAGCGGAGCGCAGGAGGGGTCCTCGGATGAGCGCTGGCTGGTCGACCCCTTGGACGGGACCGTCAATTACGCCCACCAGGTACCTTTTTTCGCCGTCTCTATTGCTTTCGCCCGCGGAGACGAGGTGCTGGCGGGCGTGGTGCTCAACCCGGTCAGCGGCGAGCTGTTTTCAGCTCTGGCCGGAAGGGGCGCATTTTTGAACGGCGAGCCGATCGGCGTCAACCCGGAAACACGAATTGCGGACAGCCTGTTAGCCACCGGTTTTCCGTACGAACGCTCGCACGGGTTCCACGCCATGGCCGACCGACTGCTGCGCTGCCTGAAAGCCTCGCGGGGGATCCGCCGCTTCGGTTCGGCTGCACTGGACTTGTGTTTCGTGGCGTGCGGACGGTTTGCCGGCTACTGGGAGGACCGGCTGCAGCCTTGGGACACAGCTGCCGGTGCGCTGATCGTGCGCGAGGCCGGCGGCCGGACCACTGATTTTTCAAACCGACCGGTGGGAACCGACGGCCGCGAGATTTTAGCGACCAACGGCCGCATTCATACCGACTTGCTTAAGCTCATGGGAGGGGGAACCCGTTCATGATAAAAAGAGGCCTTCGCCGCTCCTCGGCCACGATCCCTCTCGGGTGTTTTGGAAGCTTCCAGGCCGATGACCCGATCTGCCGTCATTATTGTGCGATTCGGATCCGCTGTGCCATCGAGCGCGATCAGGCCATCTTATTGGAGGTCTTGGAGGAGCCCGCCTTGGGTGATGACCAGCTGCTGACGTTCCAATAGGAGCTTGATCCCGGCGCACCGGGTCGAACTCCGCACCAAATCCCGATCGGCCTAATTGAACTTTCCGGATTCCAGCTTTTGGCGGAAGAACTCCACCTGTTGCCGGATGGAGCTGTCCGACTTCAGCCCCTTTTCAATGCAATGGATCGAGTGCAGCGCGGTGGCGTGGTAGCGGTTGAATGTCTTGCCGATGGCCTGCAGGGGAGAGTCCGTGAAACGGCGCGACAGATAGATGGCCATCTGACGCGGCCGCACGAGATGTTGCTTCCGCGAGCGCGAAACCAGATCCGCCAGGGAGACGCTGTAATATTTGCAGACGAGCGTCTTGATCACCTCCAGCGTGATTTTCTGGCGCTGACTGGCGATATGCTTCACGACGCTCGCGGCCAGATCCAGGTTGATCGGCGCCCCTAATAGGGAAGACTTGGCAGCCACTCCGTTCAGACCGCTTTCGAGCTGGCGCACGTCGCCCACCAATTCTGCGGCCAGGTAGCTGATCACCGGATCCGGTACGTGGTAATTGAGCAGGCTGGCCTTTTTCTGCAGGATGCGCACCCGCGTGCGGTAATTCGGAGGCTCGATGGCGGAGATCAGCCCGCAAGAGAACCGCGACCGCAGCTTCTCGTGCAGCTTGGGAATGTCCGACGGCAGGCAGCTGCTGGAAAAAATGATGCGCTTGCCGGCCTCGTAGAGCGTATCCAGGGTCATCGCCAACTCGATCTGCGTGCGCTCTTTTCCGCTCAAGTAGTGCACGTCTTCGATCAACAGCACATCGCAGTGCTGGCGGTATTTGGCCTTGAATTTATCGATGGCATCGTGACGATAGGCCTGAACCATCTCGTTGCTGAAATCTTCAGCGGTCATGTAATACACTCGCTCGTCCGGCGCTTGATCCAGGACGTGGTGGCCGATCGCCTGGGACAGGTGGCTCTTGCCGAGTCCCGTTCCGGCCAGCAAGAATAGGGCTGGCTGGCGGCATTCGCGCTGGGTGGCCAGGGACAGCGATGCCGAATACGCGAAGTCGTTGTTGGCCCCCACGACAAAGTGATCGAAGGTAAAATCCTTGCGTAGCAGGCGGCCATTGTGAGGGCGGATGGTTTCGCTGGGCAGGGGCAACTGCAGGTGGGCTTCGGGGCCGAGCCGATGCCCGTTCCGCCGGCCGGCGACATGATAGCTGACACTGCCGGCCGCATCACCGAGGGCCCGCCGCAACTCCGAGTCGATCAGCGCTCCGAAGTGGTCCTGGACTCGCTTTCGGGAAAAGGCGTTCGGGCAGGTCATCACCCATCCGTCATCATCTCCGCGGTGCAGTTCAAGCGGTTCGATCCACATGCGAAAACTATGCGCCGGAATCCGCCGCTTGAGACTTGCTTTAATGTCTTTCCACGCCTTGTCCATGGACTGTTCTATGCTGCCTGGTTTACCCGGTCGCCCCCAGCGTGCTGGCTGCTGCGGGCCAAAAGAGGCCGATGAGGAATCAGAAAGGGGTGGAGGCCATACACTCCGTGTGATGCCCCGCAATCATGAGGCAGCGTTTTAAGCCAATGGTCTGAGTAAAGTCAAACCTGAATTTCTGGCGTTTGCGCCGCCCGCGCCTGCGGTTATGAACAATTTATATCTGTTTGTTATCATGCTTTAATATTTTAACTGAAGCGAATTTTGGCTGAATGAGAACCTTTCGGGGAATTGTTAGATTTTCAAACAATTTCGGGGAATCCAATCCTTTCCAGGTGAGGCGGTTCGAGGAGACATCTCCTGAATCCTTGTTTTATCTTTGATTTTCTACATTTTTTAGATTATCGACGGCCGAAAGAACGCCAGTAGGACATCCCCTGCCCCGGTGTCTATCCTTCACAGCGATCCGCGCAAGGTTAGCCATGTCAAGACCGAACAGGGCGTGATGAGGCAACGTCCGCCGATTAAAAACGTAATGAAATTAAAGGAATTATATGGTAAACAAAATCGGCGTTTCTAAAGGGACGCGACCTTGCTGGTTTTAAATTGAGGCATTTCTTTCAAACCGTTGAGGAACAAGGGCCGGCGCGGGCTGTATCCGGTTCGAATCGCAATTATCGCGGTTCTAAAGGGATTACAGACGATTTTTCCAAATCATTCCAAATGGTCTCAGGGCGGCCCGGCAGACCGGTAGCAGGATGTTGAGCGATGACACCGAACGAGGCGATCATTATCCGCGGGGCTCGTCAGCACAATTTGAAAAACATCGATGTGGAGATCCCGCGCAACCGGCTGACGGTGATAACGGGGCTCTCGGGGTCCGGGAAATCGACGCTGGCTTTCGACACCCTCTACGCCGAGGGACAGCGCCGATACGTCGAATCGATCTCCGCCTATGCCCGCCAGTTTCTCGAACGCCTTGAAAAGCCGGATGTCGATTTGATCGAAGGCCTTTCACCGGCCATCGCCATCGAGCAAAAAACGGCCAGCCACAACCCGCGGTCGACGGTCGGCACGGTCACCGAAATCTATGACTATCTGCGCCTGCTCTACGCCCGCGTCGGTCAACCGCACTGCCCCCGCTGCGGCCGTCCGATGGCCGCCTGGACCATCGACCAGATGGTGGATCGGATCCTGTCGCTGAAGGAGGGCGCCCGGATCATCATCCTGGCGCCGCTGGCCGCCGGCGGCAAGGGGTCTTGCGCTCATCTGTTCAAGCGTCTCAAGAAGGAGGGGTTTGCCCGCGTCCGGATCGATGGGGCCACTCTGGATCTGGACGAGGCCATCCCGCCGCCCGGCCGGCAGCCCCGGCGCATCGAAGTGGTGGTCGACCGTCTCGTGGTAAAACCCTCCATCCGTAATCGACTCGCGGATTCGCTGGAACTGGCGCTGGCGCATGGCAGCGGCAACATTCTGGTGGACGTCGTCGACGGTGAATCCATCCGCTTCAGTGAAGCCTCGGCCTGCCCGGCCTGCGGCATCCGCCATCCGGAACTCACACCAGCCAGTTTTTCCTTCAATTCACCCCATGGCGCCTGTCCGAAGTGCAGCGGCCTCGGGTCCACGACGGAGTTCGACCCCGAGCTGATCGTCCCCAACCCGCGCCTATCCCTGCGCGAGGGGGCGGTGGCCGCATGGGCGCAGCGCACCAGCGTACATTTCATCGATTTCCTGGAGGCGCTGACCGCCCACTACGGGACCACCATTTACACCCCGTTTGCCGATCTGCCCGAGGACTTCCGGCGCGTGATCCTTTACGGCTCCGGGGAGGAGGCCATCACCTATTTCTTCGACCGGGGGCCGACCCGCATCCGCTATCAGCGCCCTTTCGAGGGAGTCATCCCGAATCTTGAGCGCCGCTACCGTGAGACGGACTCTGATGCGATGCGCGCGGACATCAAGCGTTTTATGAAATTCAAACCCTGCCCGGAATGCAGCGGCGCAAAGCTCAATCCGGCCAGCCGCGCCGTCCTGTTGCAGGGTGTGAGCATCTCCAGTTTTTGCGCCATGACCGTCGCTCAGGCCCGCAATTTCTGCATAAGCCTGTCCTTCGAGGGCCAGCGCCAACGCGTCGCCCACCGGATTCTCAGGGAAATTTCGGATCGCCTGGGTTTCTTGGAAAACGTCGGCCTTCCGTATCTGACGCTGGACCGTTCCGCCCAAACCCTTTCCGGCGGCGAAAGCCAGCGCATCCGCCTGGCCACCCAGATCGGATCCAAGCTGACCGGCGTGCTTTACGTTCTGGACGAGCCCAGCATCGGATTGCACCCGCGCGACCACCGCCGGCTGCTCGATGCCCTGCTGCGGCTGCGCGACCTGGGCAACACCGTCCTGGTCGTCGAGCATGATGAAGACACCATCCGGGAGGCCGATTTCGTGATCGACATGGGGCCCGGCGCCGGCATTCACGGCGGCCGGGTGGTCTTCGCCGGGCCCCCGCTGAAGCTGATGCAGGACCCGGCGTCGCTGACCGGCCAATACCTTTCGGGCCGCACGGCCATCGACATCCCGTCCCGGCGACGTTCCGGGTCGGGAGCCCGGCTGATCCTGGCCGGCGCCTCCCAGAACAATCTGAAAGACATCACAGTCGAATTCCCGCTGGGGTGTCTGATCGGCGTTACCGGAGTCTCGGGGTCCGGAAAATCATCACTGGTCATCGAAACGCTCTACCCGGCCGTGTTTCAATACCTGAACCGATCCCGGCTCACCGCCGGCGCCTACCGCCGGCTGGAAGGCATCGAACACATCCGCCAGGTCATCCATATCGACCAGACCCCCATCGGGCGGACGCCGCGCTCCAATCCCGGCACCTACACCGGACTCTTCGGTTTCATTCGCGAGCTGTTTGCACGCACCCCTGAGGCCCGCATGCGCGGCTACAAGGCCGGCCGTTTCAGCTTCAACGTCAAGGGCGGACGCTGCGAGGCCTGCCAGGGCGACGGGACGCTGCGGATCGAAATGCATTTTCTGCCGGATGTCTACGTCGCCTGCGACGTGTGCGGCGGTCGGCGTTACAACCGGGAAACCCTGGAAATCCAGTACAAGGGCCGGTCCATTGCCGATGTGCTCGACATGACCGTGGATCAGGGCATGACGTTTTTCGGCCGCATCGCTTCCATCCGGGACAAGCTGCAGACGCTTTCCGACGCGGGGCTCGGGTACGTTCCGATCGGCCAGGCGGCGACCACCCTTTCCGGCGGCGAGGCTCAGCGCGTTAAGCTTTCGCGCGAACTCAGCCGCAAGGGCAACGGCCAGGTTCTGTATGTATTGGACGAGCCCACCACCGGCCTGCATGCGGACGATATCCGTCGGCTGCTGGGCGTTCTCAACCAGATCGTCGACACCGGCAATACGGTGGTGGTGATCGAGCACAACCTGGATGTGATCAAAACGGCCGATTATCTGATCGACCTGGGCCCCGGCGCCGGGGAGGACGGCGGACACCTGGTCGGTTTCGGCGCGCCCGAGACCCTCGCCGCCAACCCGCAATCGTGGACCGGGCGGTACCTCAAAACGATCCTGGCGACGCACAGCGCAGGACCCGCGGGCGGGAGAAACCCATAAGCAACAAAAGCCCGCGGAAGCTCTTCCGCGGGCTTTTGGGCTGTTGCACGAACGATTGATTACTTCATGAACAACTTGGCAATGGCCGTGGCCTGGGGATGCGCGAAGATGAGAATCAGGGCGACGACCAGCGCATAAATACAAAGCGACTCGATCAGGGCCAGGCCGATCAGCATGGTCACGGTGACTTTACCGGAGGACTCCGGGTTCCGGGCAATGCCCTCGACCGCGGACCTCAGGCCAAGGCCCTGGGCAATGCCGCAACCGAAAGCGGCAATCGCGATTCCAAAACCGGCGGCAGTCACACAGGCGATGAAGAACTCCAATGCTTTGGCTTCCATACGTTTGTCTTCCTCCTTTGAATGGGTATGTAGTGGGGCTTCTTCCAGGCTCCCGTTAAACGCGCATCAGCCGCGAGCGCACCGATCCGCGCGGATCAGTGCGCATGCTCCATGGCACCGCTGAAATACATGATCGACAGCAAAAAGAACACAAAGGCCTGAACAAACGAAACGAAAATCCCCATCGCCATGATCGGCAGCGGCGCGAAGAATGCGCCCGCCAGCATGAACAGGATCATGAGGACCAGCTCATGCCCCATCATGTTTCCGAACAACCGGAAGGACAGCGACATGATGCGGGCCAGGTGGCCGATCAGTTCGATCGGGAAGATGATGGGGATCATCCACCAAATGGGCCCCAGAAAATGCTTGATGTATTTGACGCCGTGGTACTTTACCCCGATAAAGTGCGTGAACGCGAAAGACACCAGCGCACAGGACAGCGTGGTGTTGATGCTGGCGGTCGGTGGAAAAAATCCCGGGATGAGCCCGATCAGGTTGCAGGTGACGATGTAGAGGAAGATCGTTCCGACCAGCGGAAAGAACCACCGCCCCTCCTCGCCGGTCACATCCACCATGAATTCCTCCATCCCCGAGACCACCACCTCAAAAAAGTTCTGGGCCTTGCCGGGGATGAGGGTAATGCTGCGGCTGCCGATAAAGGCCAGAACGATCAAGATCAAGAGAACAAGCCATGAGTAGACCACGTGGGGATAGGCATTCGCGAAATGACCCAGACCGAAGAGTTCGAAAACCTTGGGCAGAAACAGATAGGGGTGTTCCATCCTTAGACCGCCTCCTTAAAGATGATTTTTTTCACTTCACGAATGGTCGCTAGGATGATGCTCATTACCACAACCGAAAGGCCGATCACAAGCCCCAGCGGATTCACCACCCCGCCGGCGATCAACAGAAAAATGACGAACGCACTGGCCAGAAAGCGCAGATAATACTTGGCGATCACTGCGTTGTGCGATGCCAGATGGGGCGGCGTCAGCGCCCGTCTCAGCGTCCTGGCCAGCAGGTAGAAGTTGACGGTGACGATCAGACCGCCGCTGAGGATGCCAAGCGCGAAATCCGGCGGTGCCACCGCGATTCCCGCCATCGTTGCCCCCGCCAGGATGACCCAGTTGGCGCGGGTGACGAACTGCAATATGCGTTGTTGAATCTGCACGGCGTCGGCACAAATGATTCGATTCGCATGCGCTTCACAGGTTACGGCTCTTGCGAATCGCATGCCCGATGTTGCGAAACCCAGCGGCAATACCCAAAACCAAGAAGATCAACAGGCACCAGGGAGACGTATCAAACCGCCGATCCAGGTAGACCCCCACGGCCAGCCCGATGACAATCGAGAGCGCCACGGAAAAACCGAGACTGCTGTAATACGCCAGCTCCCGCCACGCCCGTCTGGTCTCACGCTTCATAAGAAATGGAGTCTCTTCGGCGCGTCGCCGTCGCAATGGAACGACTGCACCTAACATATCGTCTCTATCAAGTCAACGCCAAACTTAATCTACAACTCAATCTCATCGGCGTCGAATACCGGCCCATCCATACAGGCGTGCAGAAAACGCGTTCCAACCGGATAGCCTTTGACCGCGCAGCCGAGACACGCGCCCATGCCGCAGGCCATCATGGTCTCGATGGAGACCTGGCAGGCAATGCCGTGCTGTCGCACGATGCCCCGAACACAGGCCAGCATCTCCCGCGGGCCGCAGGCCAGCACCAGGTCCGGAGGCGCCAGACGGATGGCATCCTCCAGCGGAGTCGTCACCCGGCACTGGTCGCCGCAGCTGCCGTCGTCGGTGGTCGGCACGACGGCGATGTCCAGGCGCTCGAAGTCTTCGGCGCATAAAAGGTCCTCCCGGCTGCGCCCTCCCAAAAACAGCCGACAGTCGAGCATCTGCAACTGGCGGCGGCCCAGATGTTCGGCGAAGAACAGCAGCGGTGCGACCCCCACTCCGCCGGCCGCCAGGTATAACCGGCGGGCCCCCGCCGGCAGAACAAAGGCGCTGCCGAGCGGCCCCAACAGACTGACGGACGCCCCGGCCGCCAGTCGAGACAGCCGCCGCGTCGCCGGCCCCACGATCTTGTAGAGCAGCTCAATGCCGCAAAACGCCCCATCGCCGGCGATCCGGCGATGAATGGAGAACGGTCGTCGCAGCAACGGATCGACGCTTTCCGGAAACCCCAGCATGACGAATTGGCCGGGTTTGGCATGGGCGAACGCATCGCCGCACCCCAGGCCGATGCGGCCATAGCACGTGGCGAGTGGCGTGTTGTAAAGCACACTGGCAACGCTCAGCATCATATTCTCAATCCGATCACCGCCGGAAATCGTCCGGTCTGCTTCTCCCCGCGGTATGAAAAAAACCGGTCGGTGTTGCAGCGGGTGCACAACCGACTGGTCTCAATGTGGTCGTCGCGCACACCGGCCGCGATCAGTTGATCGCGGGTCATTGCCCAAAAGTCGAAGTAAACCGTGTCGCGCCGATAGGCCCATAGCCGGGAGGGAATTTCCTCCCGGTAGTTGACGAACTCGGCGCAGCAGGGCCCGAGCGACGGGCCGATCCCCACCAGGAGATCCTTCGGATCACAACCGAAGCCGCCGCGCAGAGCCTCCACCGTTCGTCCGGCCACATCGGCCACACTGCCGCGCCAGCCGCAGTGGAGATTGGCGACCACCCGTCGGACGGGATCGAACATCAGGACGGCCTGGCAATCGGCGACCTGCACCACCAAAAACTTTCGCGCCCGATCCGTGATCAGAACGTCGGCTTCCGGCAGGGTCTCGGCATCACCGGCCGGCCGGCCGTCGACCACCCGCACGCCGACGCCGTGAACCTGGCGCACGAAAACCAGCTCGGGGGCTTCCAGCGTCTCGGCCACCAGGCGCCGGTTGTGCTCCACCCGGTGAGCCTCGTCACCAACCGCCAGGCTCACGTTCAGGCGGTCGAACGGCGCATCGCTGCCCCCACGCGTTCTCAAAAAAATGGCATGACCGACATCGCTGCACGCCGATAAATGCTCGAACTGGCAATAGTCGGCCCCCGCTTCATTTCTAAAAATCACGCCAGACGATCTCCCGGTGGCCGGAGCATTCCGTGGTTATTAGTCCTCCGGCATTTCCTTATCCAAGGTCCTGCTCGGCGGGGAAGGGGTTCAATCGGCCGCCAACGGCCCGGCCGGAGTTGATTTCTCAGAT
>CAZEKN010000023.1:0-16597 GCA_964512755.1 uncultured Desulfatibacillum sp.
CTTCCTCGATCTCCTTGACGAAAAGGCCCTTGCCGCCGACCTTGGCGAGCGGCACGTCCAGGATCTTGTCGCCCACGGTCTTGATGATCGCCAGCTCGACGGCCGTGCCGGGAAACCGCTGCATGAGGGCGGCGCGCACCCACTCGGCCTGCCATAGGGCGAGTTTGCTCCCGCGCGTGCCGATCACGACGGGTTTCATCATCAGTGCTTGCACCCCGCGCAGCTTCCGGCGTGGCAGCTGCCGCAGGAAGAGGCGCCGGCCGCCTGCTTGACGGTCTGTCCTCCGCCGCCCTTGCTGACGAAGCCGCAGGCGGACATGCGCTTGCGGACATTTTTGCTGCGGCAGCCCCTGCACTCCGGCTTTTCCTTGCCGAAGACGAGGCACTCGAAGTCTTCTCCGCAGGTCTCACAGTGGTATTCATAAATGGGCATGGCAACGGTTCTCCCTGTTGATGGCCGGAGTCATGAAATCAAAATAGCGATATAAATGTGAAATACAATGCTTTGTCAAGATCCGAGTCGCGCCGGGGCGAATGCCGCCGTCTCCCCCAGGGCTTCGATCACGCCGGCGGCAATGAGCGGCAGCAGAATCTCGTGGTGGCCGACCAGATGGATCCCGCGCCCGCCGCGGGCGGTGGGGCGCTGCAGGACGTTGACCGTGGGCCGGTAGTGCCGGATGAAATCCAGGTTCACCGTCGTGAAGTGATCCAGCCGATGGCCCAGGTTGCGGGCCAGGCTGACGGTCTTCAGGAACACCTCCGGCAGGATCACGGCGGAGCCGGCGTTCATGAAGACCCCGCCCTCCAGCCGGGCGACCTGAGCGGCCAGGATGCGGAAATCCAGGTAAGAGGCCGCCCCGGTGCGGGCGGCGTCGAACCCCGGATGCATATGAACGATGTCGGTGCCGATCGCGACGTGAACCGTCACCGGTATTCCCAGTCGCGCCCCGGCCGCCAGAATGCTGTTCGACGCCAAGGGGAAGCCCGAATTCAGGATGTGGGCGCCGACGGCGCGGCCCAACCCCTCGACTTGGGAAGCCGGCGCCGCGACGGCCCCGTGGATGGCCGCGGCGGTCTCTTCGGCCATGCCGAAGGAGCCGTCGTCAAGGGCCGGGCCGACCTCCTCCGAGGTCCGGCCGGTCATGGCCACCTCGAGATCGTGGATGATGCCAGCCCCGTTCAGGGCGACCCCGGTGAGGATCCCGCGCTGCATCAGGTCGACCACGATCGGACTCAGACCCGTCTTGATGACGTGGGCGCCCATGCCGAAGATCACCGGGTGTTGTTCGCGGAACGCCGTGACGATCGCGGCGATCACCGCTCGGAGATCCGAAGCCGCCAGCGCCCTCGGCAGGCGCTCCAAAAACGCGGAAAACGTGCCGCCCGGTGCCCACACGCCGGCAAACTCCGGCGTGCCCACTTTGCTGGGCCGGTCGGCCAGCGCGTAAGTTTTGACCCGTCCGAGATCGATCGGCCCGACGTCCCTCTTCATTTCAATTGCGCTCCGCCATGCGCTCGCGGACGTTATGGATATCCTCCGCGCAGTCCTGGCCGAGCCGCCCGGCATGCTCGAACTCGCCCAACGCTTCTTCCAGGCGGTTGAGTTTGGAAAACAGGCCTCCCAGGCGCCTGCGGAACAAGGGGTTGTCCGGCGATAGCCGCACGCTTTCCTTGCAGAAGACCAGGGCGATTTCCGGGTTCTCGCCTTTTTCGTCGAAAAGACAGCCCAGCGCCGAAAGCGCCGATGAATCCCCCGGATTGGCCTTTACGGCCTTCTTGTAAGCGTCGATGGCCTTTTCCGGCAGCTGAAGCTGTAGGTAGCAGTCCCCGAGCAGCCGCTGGGAATTTCCGGAGCGCGGCCGCAGCCGCACGGCTCGCTCCAACAGGGGGCGCGCCGCCTGCGAGTCGCCCATTTCCAGCCGCAGTTTTCCCGTCTGGAACAGGATTTCGAACACATCGCCGTGCAGCGTGCAGGCCTTCAGGAAGTGCTCCAGGGCCTGCTCCCGTTCGCCCCGCAGCTCGTGAATCAGGCCCGTGTTGTAAACCGCCATATAATCGCCGCCGTCCACCGACAGTGCGCGGCCGAAAGCCTCCAGTGCGCGTTCATGGTCGCCGAGCTCGCCGTAGCAGACGCCGAGGCTGTTGTGCACGTTTCCGTTTTGGGGATCCAGCCGCAGGGCCAGCTCGAATTCGCGGATGGCGTTCGGGACGTCGCCGCGCTCGTAATATTTATCGCCGCTGATATTGAGGCTGACCGCGTCGAACACCGCCCGGCTGCCAGCGCCGAAGAAAGCGGCGTGCTCAGCGGCCTTGCGCGCGTTCTCCAGAACGGCCGCGGGCGGATAATCCAGGGTCGGGTGTGAGGCCACGCCGATCGTCACGGTGCGGCCCGTGCGCTGGAGCACCTGCTCCTGCAGGCGGTGGGCCGCATCCAAACCCTGGGCCCCGCTCCAGGATGGCCAGATGCCGGCCAGCATCCCGGATTCCGCAACGCCCCACGAACCCTCATCGCTGCGGCACATCTCGTCCAGGCAGGCCGCAACCCCTGCGAGCACGCCCGAATCGGGCGCTTGCATCCCGGTTTCCGGAGGATCGTCCGGCCGGATGCAAAGCGCACAGAGCGGCCGGTCGACACCGATCGCCGGCAGCACCGCTGCCAGGAAATCGGCTCCGCAACGCAGATCCGGGAAGACCGGGGCCAGGGTTTGGCGGACCTGCTCAGCGCCGACCTCGGGGGCCTCATCGACCTTCCGGCTGTCTGTCTGCGAGAGCAGGAAATGGCGGCTGGTTTCCGCCCGGCGGGTTATTTTTCGTCGTTTCCGGGTCGCCATCGGTCAAATCGTTTGCAGCACGGCGGACAGCGCCGATGCGATGATCGGCAGGTCGCCCGCCTGCACGGTGCGTAGGTCCATCAGGTAGACGTCGTCTTCGATGCGGGCGATAATCGGGGGGGCGTTGCGCCGCAGGCCGAGTTCGAGGGCATTCGCCGACATTCCCTGGATCCGGATCCGCAGGCAGCAGCTCGGCAGGTCCAGCAGCGGCAGCGCGCCGCCGCCGGCTTTAGAGGGCCGGCGCACGAGCTCGCTGGAGAGGCGCGCATCGCCCAGCGCCGCCAGATGGCCGGCCAGCTCCCGAGCGCGCGCCTCGATCGAGGCTTCCGTTTCAGTGAGCATGCGCAGGGTCGGAATCGCCGCGACGGCCCGCTCTTCGTCGCGGTAGAGCCGCAGCGTGGTTTCGAGAGCCGCCAGGGTGAGCTTGTCGATGCGCAGCGCCCGGTTGATGGGGTTCTTGCGGATGCGCTCGATGATGGACGTGCGGCCCACGATGATGCCGGCCTGGGGCCCGCCCAGCAGCTTGTCTCCGCTGAAGGTGACGATATCGGCGCCGCTGGCGACCGAATCCTGGACTGTGGGCTCCCGTAACAGGCCGTACTTGGAAAAATCGATGAAGGTGCCGCTGCCCAGATCCTCCATGACCGGCAGGCCGTGCCGGGCCCCCAGCGCCACAAGCTCTTTCAGGGGAACCTGGGCGGTGAACCCGACAATGCTGTAATTGCTCCAATGCACCTTGAGCAACAGCGCCGCCGCAGGGTCGATGGCGCCCTCATAGTCCCGCAGGTGGGTGCGGTTGGTGGTGCCGACCTCCCGCAGAACGGCGCCGCTCTTGGCCATGACGTCCGGGATACGGAAGGACCCGCCGATCTCGACCAGATCCCCGCGCGAAACGATCACGCCGCGGCCTCTGGCGATGGTCTCCAGACTGATGAGCACGGCGCCGGCATTGTTGTTGACCACCATGGCGTCCTGGGCGCCGGTGAGCTCGCACAACAGGTCCCGCACCGCCATGTAGCGCGAGCCTCGCCGCCCCTCGGCCAGATCGTATTCCAGGTTCGAGTAGCGGCTGGCCACGGCGGCCAGGTTATCGACCGCCTCCTCGGCCAGCAGGGAGCGGCCCAGATTGGTGTGAATCACCACTCCGGTGGCGTTGACCACCTGCCGCAGCTTCGGCCGCATGGCCGCGGCCACGGATTCCTTCACCCGCTGCAGGACCGCATGATCCGTTAGCTCCTGATCGGACACACGGCCTCCCTCGCGGATGCGCCGACGGTCGCTATCGATGACCGCGCGGATGCAGCCGACCACCACGGCCGGCGGAACCAATTCAAAGCAGATCTCGGCCCGGGCGAGTTCCAGCAGTCGGTCGACGGCCGGAAGCCGCCGCAGCAGGTCCTGCATCGGTTCACTCACATCGGCTCGGTTCTTTGCCATTGAATCATCCAGCCGGAGCGACGAACCCCGGATTACTTTTCAACCACGGGAGATGGCCGCCAGCGGCGAGGCCTCGAATACATCCATGGGGATCATGTCCACGATCTGCGGCAGCTGGCCCGGCGTAAGGCCGATCGCCGCCAGCCGCGGAGCCAGGGTATGGGTGGCCTGCCGTCCGATTTCCAGGCCGGCGCGGAAGCGCGACATGAGCAGATTGGCCAGGAACACCAGACCGTCCAGTCCCCGATAGCGGCTGCCTTCCTCCGGCTCGTGGTGGCAGCGGATGGCTTCCGCGAGCGAATCCGGAAAAGACCAGCGCTGCGCCAGCTCGAAACCGACCGCCGGGTGCGTGGTGTTGAAAAGCGTCTGTTCGGCCTGGGTAAAATCGTCCGTCTGCTCCTCGATCAGCTTACGGTAGAAAAGCGGATAGGCGGCGCCGACGAACTGATCCAGGACCACCTTGCCGATATCGTGCAGGAGACCGGCCGCATAGGCCAGCCCCGGCTTGGCCGCCCCCGTCAGCCGCGCGAGCTTCTCGGCGATCACCGCAACCCCCACGGCGTGATGGTAGAGCCCGCCCTTGCAAAGCGAGTAGCCCATGCCCGACTGGGAGAAGAAACCGTCCACCGCGGCGGCGATCACGAATTTCATGACCAGGTTCACCCCAAGATGCATCAAGGCATGGTCGATCGATTCGATTCGGTGGCGGGTGGAGAACATCACCGAGTTGGCCAGCTGCAGGGTGCGCGCGCTCAGGACCTGGTCCTTGCGCAGCTCCGCCGCCAGGATTCGAATGTCGTACTCCTCCTCGTCCATCAGCCGCATGATTTTCAGCGCGGCCTGTGGAACCGGCTGAAGCCCCTCGGCGACCTGCTCGATCTCTCCCGGCGACGGGAGGCGGGGGGTCTGCGGAGCTTCCGTGCGTTCGACGCCGGACGGATCGATCGTACAACCCCACTGCTGCATGTTGAGCTTGATGCAGCAGGAAAAGACACCGCCGGTCTCGGCCCTGTTGATCGGGATGCCTTCGACTTTCAGAATGGTTTCAACGGTTTCTGCCGTCCGGCCGCCGATATTCAGATTGAGGTCGAGGTCATCGAGCGGCCCGACCAGCGCCCCGCCCGCCATCGTGGCCTTGAGGCTCTCGCGGCTTGCGCCGGCGGCGTAAAGCGCTTGCAGGAAAATCGGCATGCCGCTCGCGGCGTACTTCTCGGGCTGAAAGGCGCTTTGGAGCGAGACCGGCTCCGACAGCAGAAAATGGGCCAGTCCGCCCACACCGGCATCTGCATCCACCATGGCGACCCCGACGCAGGTGCCGAGGTAGGCTTCCAGCAGAAGCGGCTGCTTGGATCCGACGAAATAGCTTCCGGCGCTGACGTGGTGATGTTGCATAAGCGGCGATCGTCACGCTCCTAACGGCAAGTATTAATTTGGAAACATTATGAATTTTAATATCATGGCTGTGCGGTCGATTCAACCTATTTCTTACGGCGGACACGCCGGGGCGCCGACGCTCTCCATCTTTGGAGTTGAAGCGGATGCCGATCTATCCTATGATTGAAAATTATGGAACCTGATAACCAGTCATCTTCGCTCGACAGCATCCTGGTGACCGGCGGCTGCGGCTTCATCGGCTCGAATTTCATCCGCTATCTTCTGACGGAATCCGACTTTTCCGGACGCGTGGTCAATATGGACAAGCTGACCTACGCCGGCAACCCGGAAAGCCTGGCGGATATCCAGGAACGGTTTCCGGACCGCTACCGGTTGATTCGGGCCGACATCTGCGACCGCGACGCGGTGCGGGAGGTTTTTCGCCGCCAGGGGATTTCCGCCGTCTGCCATTTTGCCGCCGAATCCCATGTGGACCGCTCGATCGTGGCGCCCGATGCGTTCATCAAAACCAATGTCCAGGGCACCTTCACGCTGCTGGAAGTGGCTCGTGAGCATGCGCAACGCTTTAAGCTGTTTCATCATGTGAGCACCGATGAGGTCTATGGATCGCTGGGACGGGAGGGCTATTTCACGGAAGAGACGCCCTACCGGCCGAACAGCCCCTATTCGGCATCCAAGGCCGCATCGGATCACCTCGTGCGGGCGTACGGCGAAACCTACGGACTGCCGGTGACGACCTCCAACTGCTCCAATAACTACGGGCCTTACCAGTTCCCGGAGAAACTCATTCCCTTGATGATTCTGCACGCCGTCGAGGGCAAGCCCCTGCCGGTCTACGGCCGGGGGCTCAATGTCCGCGATTGGTTGTACGTGACCGACCATTGCCGCGCGGTATGGCAGGTGATGCAGAAGGGCCGGCGCGGGCGCGTCTACAACGTCGGCGGCCGCTGCGAGATGGCCAACATTGATACGGTGAACCGAATCTGCGATCTGATCGATGAAATCCTGCCGGACGCTGCGCTGCGGCCGCGCCGGCAGCTGATCACCTTTGTCAAGGATCGCCCCGGACACGATCTGCGCTATGCGATCGACTGCACCCGGATCGAAAAAGAACTCGGTTGGCGCCCCCAGGAGTCTTTTGAAAGCGGGTTGCGCAAAACCATCCACTGGTACATCGATCACCGCCAATGGGTCGACCGGGTCCGCAGCGGCGAATATCAGGCCTGGGTGCGACAGCATTATGGACAAGTATAGACTTTTGACTCAACCCAGAGACCACATTATCTTCCCGCTGGATGTCAACTCCGAGGACGAGGCCAAACGCTGGATCGAGGTGCTGCGGGACAGCGTGGGCATGTTTAAAGTCGGGCTCGAGCTTTTCATCCGCTGCGGTCCGCGGATCGTGAACTTCATCACCGCGCAGCAATCCGCCGGAGTGTTCCTCGACCTGAAGTTGCATGACATCCCGGCGACGGTGGCGCGGGCGATGGCCGGAATCGTCGAGCTGAACGTGAAGCTGACCACCGTGCACTGCGGGGAGAACCTCCGGATGCTGGAAGCCGCCGTTGCCGCCAGCAGCGGCAAGGTCGGCGTTCTCGGAATAACGGTCCTGACCAGCGTGTCCGCGGCAGACCTCGCCGCGTTCGGTCTGCATGCAAGCCCGGAAGGAGATCTGACTCAACTGGTGATCCGACGCGCACAGCTTGCTAGGAAGGCCGGCTGCGCCGGAGTGGTCTGTTCAGGGCTCGAAGCCCGCGCGATCAAAGCGGACATCGGCCGCGATTTTCTGGTGGTCACGCCCGGAATCCGGCCGTCTTGGGCGGTCGGCGCCCAGGACGACCAGATGCGCCTGTCCACCCCGGCCGCGGCGTTGGCGGCCGGGGCCGACTACCTGGTCATCGGCCGGCCGATCCGAGACGCGGCGGACCCGCGGACTGCAGCCCAGAGAGTCGTCGCCGAGATCTCCGAATTTCAGGCGACGCGCCAACCATCCCTGCAATGAGAGCCGAGGTCCACCGGTTAGTGACATAGCCGAATTGGTCATATTTTATGGCCGGAGTAATAAATAGTAAGAAGGCGGGACGATCGAAGGGCGATGTTTGTTCTTGACTTTTCGACGGTCCTTCATTTACGTTAGCACTCGCATCGTTTGTTTTCGCCGCACTGCTTTTCGCTCGTTCTGCTCCTTTCGCTTTCCCCGGACCTGTCGCCAGGAATGATGCGAAGCCTGCCAGCGGAGGCTTTTGTTTCAACCGTATTCTTGCGTAACACAGGGAGTCTTTCGCCGTGCCCAAGCTGTCTGAAAATTACAATCTTTACGTTCTACGACCCGATCTCGCCAAAGAGTGGCATCCGACCCGCAACGGCGGTTTGGGGCCGCGGGACGTCACCCCGGGATCCAGCCGAAAAGTCTGGTGGCTCTGCGAAAAAGGCCATTGGTGGCTGGCTTCGGTCCGCGACCGGGCGCGAGGTATGAAATGCACGTTTTGCCGTGAATTGCAGAGTCAGGATGATCAGCGCATGGCGGACGCGAAGCCGGACCTTCTCCGGGAATGGCACCCGACCCGGAACCCGAATCTCAAAGCCCGGGAGGTTTCCATCAATCATCCGGACAAATTATGGTGGATCTGCGAACAGGGGCACGAATGGCAGGCCACCGTCCGGGTGAGACTGGCCGGAAAAGGCTGCCCGGTTTGCAACAACCTGACTGCGCCGGTCTCCTTTACCAAAAAGCCCGGGGAGTCGCTCCCGTCCCGAACGGCGGAAGGCGGACCGCCCTTCGGCGTCTCCCCACGTCTGGCGGCTTTCCGCGAAGCCGCGGCATCCCCGGCGAGCGGCAAAGAATTGCGCAGGGGACGGCGCTACGAGCGGCCGACCGTGGTCATGATCGAAAAGACGCGGACGGGCATATTGGGTTATGCGGAATTACACAACTTCAGCGCCGGCGGAATGATGCTCCGGTCTGAGTTCTCCATCAATCCGGGCGAAATCATTACGGTCAAACTGGACCGGCCCCTGCATTCCTCGACGTCGACAACCATGACGGGCAAAGTGATCTGGTGCCGGAATATGCAGGCGGAGGACGAGGACGCCTCTCCTTTCGGCATCGGACTCAGCCTGATTTGATGACTTCGTAAAGAGGCCAATCTCTGCGTTGCGCTTCATCTCGCTGCCGCTGCGGCGTACGGACAGTACGCCTCGCGGCACGAGATTCGCGCGCCTTGATCTTGGCCTCTTTACGAAGTCATCGATTCGGATGACTTTTTACGAGTCCATCTGATTTGAAATGCCGACTTATTGCTTCGGAAAAAAATAGGGTTCGCGCGGATGAGGACGGCGCGCGATACCGGGGTTCAGAGGGGCATCCCGTCTTCGTTGGCCAGATCGGACAGGTACCGCCCGTATTCATTCTTAATGCACTCCCCGGCCAGTCGCAGCAGTTGGTCGCGGTCGATGTAACCGAGGCGGTAAGCAATCTCTTCGATGCAGGAAATCTTTAAGCCCTGCCGCTCCTGGATGGCCTGCACGTAGCTGGAAGCCTGCTGGAGGGCCTCGTGCGTACCGGTGTCCAGCCAGGCGAACCCCCGGCCCAGCGGCTCCACCCTCAGGTCCCCGTGGCGCAGATAGGCCATGTTCACGTCGGTGATTTCAAGCTCCCCGCGTTGGGACGGTTTGATCGCGGCCGCGATTCGGATGACATCGTTGTCGTAGAAGTACAAGCCGGGCACGGCATAATTCGATTTTGGCTTCTTCGGCTTTTCTTCGATTCCGATTACCCGAAAATCGCCGTCGAACTCCACCACGCCGTAGCGTTCGGGATCCCGGACCGGATACCCGAAGATCAGCCCGCCCTTCTGCAGCTTCACCGAGCGCTCCAGAATACCGGAAAGCCCCGGCCCGTAGAAGATATTGTCCCCCAAAATCAGACAGACCGTATCCGCGCCGATAAACTCCCGGCCGATCAGGAAGGCCTGGGCCAGGCCCTCCGGCCGAGGCTGCTCGGCATACGTGAAGGCTATCCCCAGCCGCGAGCCGTCTCCGAGCAGACGGCGAAACACGGGCAGATCCACCGGTGTCGATATGATCAGGATCTCCCGGATGCCCGCCAGCATCAGCACGGACAGCGGATAGTAGATCATGGGCTTGTCGTAGACCGGAAGCAGCTGCTTGCTGACCCCCAGGGTGATCGGATACAACCGTGTGCCGGAGCCGCCGGCCAGAACGATCCCTTTCATCGGCGTGAACACATCTCCTCTCTAAAAATGCGGTCTCTGGCGAATCTAGAAACCGATCTCGCTCAACATTTCCTGGAATCCGCAATGCTTGAATTTCAACCTGAGAAATTCAGAAATAGTGGGCTGGTAGGCCTTGGTCCGCAGGAACATGCCCGCCTCGCTGGGGGTGCGCCCGCCTTTTTTCAGGTTGCAGGCTTTACAGGCGGCAACGCAGTTTTCAAACGTGGTCTGCCCTCCCCTCGATCTGGGAACGATATGATCGATCGAAAGCCGATCGCGATGATCTCCGCAATAGGCGCAGCGGAAGCCGTCGCGCACAAAGACGTTGCGCTTCGAGAACGCCACCCCGGCCCGGTAGATGGTCCGGATCAGCTTGATCAGGCGTAGAACCGTCGGGACCCGGAAGGCCTTGCCCCCGGAGCTGAGCACCGTTTCCTGCGAGTCCTTGACGACTTCCACCTTTCCCTTGGCCATCAGGCACAGGGCGCGCCTCCAGTTCACCAGGTTGAGAAACGAGTAATCGGCGTTCAGAAGGATGCACGGGCTCATCACGCGATTCAATACCCCAACGCAACGGCAAAATCAACATCCCGGCGCCGGCCGCGCCAGCCTTCCAAACCTTGAAAGTGCCGGCCATTCTGATTATAAGTAATTGCATGATCATGCCGCTGCTGCGGACCGCTGCCATCTTCGCCCTGGTGTTTTCCGCCGGAGCGTGTTCGGTTCTGCAACGAAGCCGGCCGGTTGGAATCGACGCGACGGCGGTTCGAGAACTCAGCACCGTTCGAGCGGTACTCCAGGCGGCGGACAGCGCTTCGGCGCATCTGCTGTTGACCGAAATCGGACGGATCGTCTATCCGGGGATGGACGCACCGATCTGGCGGGTCTCCTACCGTCCATTCCAGGCGGACCTGAAACAGGTGCTGGTTTTGGCTGGAACCCACGGCAACGAGACCGCCGGATTGGAGTATGTTCTGACCCTTATTGAGCGCCTGCGCTCGGTCCCGGGGCCCGACACGCTTTACGACCTGGACATCATCCCGATGGCCAACCCCTGGGGGTGGGTTCACGATCGTCCTGAAACCCATGGGGGCGTCGATATCGCCGACGACTTCAACCGATTCGATTCAAAGGAAGCCAGGATCATCCGGCGCTTCCTGCGGGACAAGCGCTACGATCTCGTGCTTGACCTGAGGGAGGACCCGCACGCCACGGGCTTTTATTTGAAGCAGTATGCCATCGGCCGGATCGAAACATCGGTCCGAATCATCGACCGGCTGCGGACCGCGGGCCACCCCATCGAAAGCGATCCTGACCGGTTCCTGCTGAAACCCAAAAACGGCATCGTCGATATACCCGGGTGGAGTTTGGCGGTGATGCAGTCGGCACGGCAGCTGACCATGGCCGGATACATTCGCCAGAACGTCAGCAGCATCGTGTTCAGCGTCGTCACCCCCGCGAACCTCCCGCTGGCCGACCGCATCGTCATGCAGCGGGTGGCGGCGGAGGAGTTGCTGGCCGAATTCGCCGGACCGCCAGATCCAGCAGAGCGCACTGCGGATTGACCGGCCCGTCGTGTCTTCACCACCCGAAACGGTCGATCTCCTCATCGACCGCCCGGCTTGCCGGCAAAACAGCATCGCGGAGGGACCTCATGAGCCAAAGGCCATGCGTGCAACCGCTCAAGAAGATTAAGGTGAGGCTGCAGGCCGGCGCGACGGACGCCGCCATGGACATCCATCTGCCCAGCCCCGAGATCGATTTCATCTTCGGCATCGGTTCCGGCGGATTGACGCCGTTCGAATGCCTTCTGGCCGATCGCCGCGAAACCGAATCGATTTCAGGGCGTGTGGCCGGCGCGGAAGCGGGCCTCTTTTTCGGCCATGTGGCCCCTGCGCTCGGCCGTCTGTTCGAAACCCGGGAGGCCGTGTTTTTCAATGCCTGCATCGTCGCCGTCGAGACCCCGCCGCCGCGGGAGGTCATCAAGGCCATGGCCGACTTGGCGGCCCGCGGCCACGAGGCCGGATGCGACTGCGGCTGCGGCTGACGGATTCTTTCCGGAAAAGCGCCGGGAACACCATTCCGGCCAAGGTCTAAAGGAAGCGACCATGGTAACATGCTGGAGAATTGGCTTGGGCCGCATGGCAGCGGCGGTCCTGCTGCTGGGAATGATCGAGGCGTGGATGGATCCGGTCGCAACGGCGGCAGAGGCGGAACGGTCATGGGGGCAAACAGTGTATGTGCCGGTCTATTCGCACATTTTCTTCGGAGACCGCGGCGCCGAGTTCAACCTGGCCACGACCCTATCCATCCGCAACGCCGACCCGGGCCATGCCCTGTCGGTGATATCGGCGGACTATTACGACTCCGGCGGACGCCTGGTCAAAAAGCACCTCCGCGCGCCGGTCGTCCTGAACCCTCTCGCTTCCACCGAGATTTTCATTCCCGAGAGCGACACCAGCGGCGGTTTTGGGGCGAGCTTCCTCGTCCGCTGGGCCTCTGAAAAAGCGATGATTCCGCCGACCGTCGAATGCCTCATGATCGGAGCCCGCTCCGGCCAAGGCATCTCTTTCGTCAGCCGCAGCCGCGTCATTCAAGAGGCCTCCCCCGGCCAATCCGGACACAGGGGCCGGCCGCCGGCGCCGGCCGCCGGCGGCGGACATCAACCGTAGGCTTCACCCCAAACCCTGAACAATGGACCGTCGGGAGCCTGCGCGGATTTATGTAACGATCCGTTCGAGCGGCAATAGCTGCGCCCTGCCTCTTCGGCTGCGTTGAACTCGCCGATTTCCTGAACCTGGTCCAACCGACCTTTTTACCCAATCTATGGAGCAGACGGCTGTGCCGGAGTGGCGACGTAAAGACAATTATAAGGCTTCTGATAAATCCGAACCGTTTTTCTTATTGCCAGATTTCAGCACGCTGCGGATCGCGCGATCGATCTCTTCAATCAATAACGGCTTCATGACCAGGGCTTTGATTCCTTTTTTCGCGGCCCTGGCCTGGTCCAGTTGCTGGCTGTATCCGGTGCAGAGAATGACGGGGATGGCCGGATTGATCTTCATCAACTCGCTCGCCAACGCGTCGCCTCTCATTCCCGGCATGGTTTGATCCGAGATGACGAGATCAAATCGCTTCGGGTTGGCCTTGAACAACTCGAGCGCTTCGATCGGGCTGGTTCTAGTAACGACATCGTACCCCAGGCGCCTCAGAATTTTCTCGCCGATGTCAACCAGCATTTTTTCGTCATCGACGAGCAGAATGCTCTCGGTACCGCCGCGGGGTAGCCCCTTTTCCTTTTCCGGCCGGCCGGATGCCAAGTCGACCTTCGGCAGCCAAACTTTGAAAACAGCCCCTTTTCCGAGCGCACTTTCGACCCGGATGGCTCCCCCGCATTTTTTAACAATCCCGCTGACCACCGCCAGGCCGAGGCCGGTGCCGACCCCCTTTTCTTTCGTCGTGAAGTAAGGATCAAAAATCCGCTCCTGCATGTCCAGCGGGATGCCTCGCCCGGTATCCTGGACCGAAAAACGCACATAAGAACCCGGATCCCGGTCGAAACAGCCGTCCTTATCATCATCCGTCAGGGTCACGCCTTGCACCTCGATGTCGATGTTCCCCGGATTTTCGCCGATGGCGTGAACGGCGTTGGTTGCCAGATTCATCAGGATTTGGTGCAACTCGACCGAATTCCCGAAAACAGCACCCGCCGGTTCGTCGATTCGGCAGTTGAGATCAATGGTGGCGGGGATGCTGGCCCGCAGGAATTTGACGACCTCCCGGACGATCAGGCCGACATCAACCGGCGTTCGCTCTTCTTCCGTCTGCCGGCTGAAGGACAGAATCTGCTTCACCAGGTCCCGGGCGCGATGGGCCGCCCGCAATACCTCCTGCAGATATTCAACCGGTGCGCCTTCGCTTAACGTGGACAGTTCCGTAAACCCGATAATCGCAGATAAAATATTGTTGAAATCGTGGGCAATTCCGCCCGCCAGGGCCCCGATCGCCTCCATTTTCTGGGCTTGCAGCAGCTGGGATTGCAGCTGATCTTTTTCTTTTTGGGCCCGGACCTGTGCGCTCACGTCGCGCACCATCGCAACCATATAGAGCGGCTTCCCGTGCTCGTCCCTTTGAATGGTCGACCAGATCTGGGTATTGATGATGGACCCGTTCTTGCGTATCAAACGACGATCACTGTCTCCGTACGGAAGCTCCCCCTCCACCAGTCTCTTGAAAAGAAGCCGGTGGGCTTCAAAATCATCCGGGTGCATGACGTCCCGCACCGTTCCGCCGAAAAGTTCCTGCTTCGTATAACCCAGCATTTGCGCCACGGCCGTGTTGACTTCGATGGCCGTCCCGTCCAAAGCGATCAGCGCCATCCCGACCGCCGTGTTTTCAAATGCGGTGCGGAAGCGCGCCTCGCTTTCCCTCAACGCCTCAGCCGCCTGCTTCCGCTCGGTAATATCGCGCCCCACGCCGATGATGGCCGCCAATTTCCCATCTTCGTCCAACAGCGCCTTATCGGCCCAACCGATCCACCGCAGTCCGGACCGCGTCATGGCCCGTTGCTCGAGATAGCAGGCATGGGGGTGATGGTAGAGCGCCATCATGGCCTCGGTCGTCGCCGCCCGATCTTCCTCGTAAACCAGCGGCAAGAAGGGTTGCCCGAGCAGCTCTTGCTCGGATTTGCCGAAGGTCTCGCAATAGCTGGGGCTCACGAAAAGGAAGTTGCCCTGAAGATCGAGCTTGACCACCATGTCCGCCTGGTTTTCGATCAACAGGCGGTATTTCTCCTCGCTGATTCGGAGCGCGTCCTCAACCTTCTTTCGCTGGGTGATGTCCTGGGCCAGCTCCGTCATGCCGACCAGTTTTGCATGATCGTTGAAAACCGGATAGCCCCGTCCGATCCAGTGGCGTCCGTCCGGTGTCGTCGTTTCCAACTGCTGCGCCAATCCGGTCTCCCGGGCCTTGATCACCGGGCAATTCTGGCAGGGCTCGCTGCGCTGATGCCAGATTTCGTAGCAATGACGGCCGAGCAGCTCCGCCGGCGTCCTGCCGACGGACTGTGCAGCGGCTTGATTCGCCCACTGGATTCGAAGCTCCGGATCAAAGTAGATGAAATTCTCGAAAATGGAGTTCAGGATCATTTCCTTTTCGTGTTCGGAACGCATCAGCAGCTGCTCGGTCCGCTTGCGATCCGTGATGTCGCGGAGGATTCCGAAGATCTGGGGCTGGCCCTGATACCGGACCGGCACGCCCCAGGACTCCACCTGCACCACCTGGCCGTCCAACGTCATCACCCGGTGTTGGCGCAGCGGGGCAACCCAATCTTCGCTGAGCCCCTTACGGATCCGCTCGATCGACTCAGATCGGTCATCGGGATGAACCAGGTCCAGATAGTTCTTCCCGACCAGTTCATCCACAGGGCTCGCCCGGAAGAGGCTGAGTGCCGCCGGATTGGCGTAGACAACGATCCCGGCGTGCCGGACCAGAATGGCATCGGGCAGGGACTCAACGATTTGGCGGAATCTTTCCTCGCTCTCGCGCAGCGCCGTTTCAGTCTTCTTGCCTTCGGTTTCCATCGAAATGAACTCCTGTCACTCTTATCGGCTGAAAATTTACGTTCTGAACCAGGAAGCGCTAAAATTGGCGAAAAATTGAAACGGAGGCGTTCAGAAGAGGATCGGCTGCGCAGAGGCGTTCGCAGGCTGCTACCTTGATGCCGCATCTGCGGCTTCATTCGACCTCGGTCAAAACCTGGTGCCGGCGGGCCGCGCTGCGGTGGCGTAACAAAGCGGTGGGGGTGAGCATTTCAACCGAGCGGAAGCGATCGTCGGGGTCGGCCTGAGGATCAAAAACGCGCAGGACATAGGGCTGGCGGTGGCTGCCGGTGGCCACTTTCAGCCACAGCGCGGTTTCGGCGACCTCATCCGGGGTCAGGTAGCGGAGGCCCGTCGGACCCTCCTCTGCCCGCACGACGGGCGCAACCGTGGTCTCAAACCGGACCTCGGGAAAGCCGGCCACCTGCGTCATGCTGCGATGGACCTCTTCCGTATCGATCGGCATTCCCATCATCGCCGCGTATAGCGCTTTGGGACCTTTCAGTTCCATGGTCACCCGGTCTCCCAGACCCTGCGCCAGGAGGCGCTCCAGAACCGCCGCGTTCCGGCCGTCCGTGTCCAGCAGCAGCTTCAACCCGTTCCGCTTCAAAAAACCGAGAACGCCGACCAGGTCCTCTATCGCGGCAGGGTCCCCCTTCGAAACGTGCAGGCCTCCGACCCAACCCTTGGAAATTTCGCTGCGGCCGATGAACCCGTCGAGCCGGTCTCCGGCCTGCAGCCAGGCGATGGCCGCCGCGACACCCTGACGGACCTCGGCGCCGTCCGCCAGAACCGGGAATTCGACGCCGTCGGCTCCCCGAACGATGGCCGTGCGGTGCGCCCGGTAGAATTTTCCGAAAAGCTCCTTCCCCTCCCCGATCGCGTCATGCTCGTCGAAGCCGAGGTTCTTCTCGCGCATGAATTTCTTGGCAATCTGACACCGCGCACAGCCGGTTGCTGTAAATAGAATCAGACTCATTCGGCGTTTCCTCAACTTTTTTCGACCACATCGGTGCGCACGCACAGCGCGGCATCCGGCCGGTACGGCAATACGCCCGCGACGTTCACGGTCCGCCGTGCACCCCGCGGCGAGGCTCCCG
>CAZEKN010000024.1:0-5644 GCA_964512755.1 uncultured Desulfatibacillum sp.
GGGCGCGGCGATCGTCGTCCGCATCCCGCTGATCCCGGGGGTCAACGACGACTCCGAAAGTATCTCCCTCGCCGGCGAGTTCATTGCCGGACTGCCGCGCAAGCACGCCGTGGACCTGCTGCCTTTTCACCCGGCCGCCAGCGCGAAATACGCCAAACTCGGCCTTGGCTATCGCGGCGAGCACATCGCTCCGCCGCCGCTGGAACGCGTGGCCGAGGTCGCTCGACAACTCACAGACGTTGGATTGAAGGTGCGCATAGGAGGTTGATTCGTATGGAGGAACGCATCCAGAGACTTCGGCAGGAAAGCCTGAACGCCAGCCCCCGGATTTCGATCGAGCGGGCGCGGCTGGTCACCGAATTCTACCGCGAGAACGCCGCCAAGCATTCCGTCCCCGTGCTGCGGGCCCTGAACTTCCTGCACCTGTGCCAGCATAAAACCATCCATATCGGCCGAGACGAGCTGATCGTGGGCGAGCGCGGCCCGGCGCCAAAAGCCGTGCCGACCTTCCCGGAATTGACCTGCCATTCGGTGGAGGACCTGCGCATCCTCGACTCCCGGTCCATGACCCGCTACCGGGTCGACGAGGAGGACATGCGGACCTACGAGCGCGAGGTCATCCCCTACTGGCAGGGCCGCAGCATGCGCGACCGGATTTTCAGCCGCATCCCCGAGCCCTGGATGCGCGCCTACGAAGCCGGGCTGTTCACCGAGTTCATGGAGCAGCGCGCGCCGGGCCACACGGCCCTCGACGGGACCATTTACCGCAAGGGCATGCTGGATTTCAAACAGGAGATCGCCGCCCGTCTGGCGGCCCTGGACTACCTGAACGACCCGGCGGCCGCCGACCGCGCTGAGCAGCTGAAGGCTATGGACATCGCCTGCGATGCCGCCGTGCTCTTCGCCGAGCGGCACGCCGCGCTGGCCGCCGAGCTGGCCGCCGCCGAGAATTGGGCCGGCCGCAGGGCCGAACTGCAGCGCATCGCAGAGGTCTGCCGCCACGTCCCGGCCCATGCCCCCCGCGACCTGTGGGAGACCCTGCAGATGTACTGGTTCGTGCATCTGGGTATTATCACCGAGTTGAACGGCTGGGACGCCATGACGCCCGGTCATCTGGACCAGCACCTGCAGCCCTTCTATGAAAGGGAGACCGCCGAGGGCACGCTCACCCGCGATCAGGCCAAAGAGCTCATCAGCTGCTTCTGGATCAAGGTGAACAACCATCCCGCCCCTCCCAAGGTCGGCGTCACGGCCAAGGAGAGCGGCACCTACAACGACTTCACCAACGTCAACCTGGGCGGCCTCACCCGCGGCGGTGCGAGCGGGGTGAGCGAAGTCAGCTACCTCATCCTGGAAGTGGTCGACGAGCTGCATCTCCTGCAGCCGCAGCCGAGCGTCCACATCAGCGCCATCACCCCGGACCGCTTCCTGAAAACGGCCTGCCGGGTCATCCGCAAAGGCTACGGCTACCCGTCCGTCTTCAACGCCGACGAATGCGTCCAGGAGATGCTGCGGGTCGGCAAGCGCATTGAGGACGCCCGCGAGGGCGGCTGCAGCGGCTGCATCGAAACCGGCGCCTTCGGCAAGGAGGCCTACGTCCTGACCGGTTACCTCAACGTCCCCAAGGTCCTCGAGCTGGCCCTGAACAACGGCTTAGATCCGCTGACCGGCCGGCAGGTGGGGCCGCAGACGGGCGACCCGCTGTCTTTCGCAACATTCGACCAGCTGTTTGCGGCCTTCGAGGCCCAGCTGAAATGGGTCGTCGACCTCAAAATTCGGGTCAACAACCAGATCGAGCGCCTCTACGCCGTCGAATCGCCGGCCCCGTTCCTGTCGGTGGTGATCAGCGACTGCATCGCCAAGGGTCGGGACTACTACGACGGCGGGCCGCGCTACAATACGAACTATATCCAGTGCTGCGGCATCGGTACGGTCACCGACAGCCTCTCGGCCCTCCACACCCATGTGTATCGCGAAAAAACCATCGGGATGGAACGGCTGCTCAAGGCCCTGACCGCCGACTTCGAGGGCGAGGAGCTCCTGCTCCGCCAGCTCCAGAACAGGACCCCTTTCTTCGGAAACGACGACGACCGCGCCGACGCCATCATGCGGCGCGTCTACGATTCGCTCTTCGCCGCCATCGACGGCCAGCCGAACACCAAGGGCAGCGTCTACCACCTCAACATGCTCTCCACCACCTGCCATGTCTACTTCGGCAAGATGCTGGGCGCGACGCCCAACGGCCGGCGGGCGGGAATCCCCGAGTCCGACGGGACCTCCCCCTCCCACGGGGCCGACCGCAGCGGCCCAACGGCGGTGATCCAGTCGCTAGCCAAGATGGACCAGGTGAAGTCCGGCGGGACCCTGCTCAACATGCGCTTTCTGCCGAGCGTGCTGAAGTCGGAAGAAGACCTCGACAAGCTGGTGCACCTCATCCGGACCTACTTCCGCATGAACGGCCACCACATCCAGTTCAACGTGGTGGACACGGACACCCTGCGCCGCGCCCAGGCCGCGCCGGAAGACCACCGCGACCTCCTGGTGCGAGTCGCAGGCTACAGTGACTACTTCGTGGACCTCGACCGCTATCATCAGGAAGAGATCATCAGCCGCACGGCCCAAGCCGAGTAAACTCGGTTGCCTATTGTACGGAATTCTGCAATATCTGCTTCAAAATGTATTCATTGCTACAAGGCAGATGGCTGCTCGACTATTTACGAAGGCATCAGGATCTGGCCATGGCGACTCCTCCCAGCATATTCAATGACGTCATCGGACCGGTGATGCGCGGGCCGTCCAGCTCGCACTGCGCCGCCGCACTGCGCATCGGCCGCCTGGCGCGCGATCTGATGGACAGCCGGATCGAGCGGGTGCTGATGGAGTTCGACTCGCGCGGCTCCCTGGCATTCACCCACGCCAGCCAGGGCTCCGACATGGGCATCTTCGGCGGCCTGCTCGGCTGGGATGCCCAGGACGAGCGCCTGCTCGACTCGGCCGCCGCGGTGGAACGGGCGGGCATCCGGATCGACATCCGCATCGGCGACTACCAGGACGCCCACCCCAACACTTACCGCTTGACCCTCTCCAATTCCCGCGAAACCCACCGGATGATCGCACTGTCGACCGGCGGCGGCATGATCGAAGTGGTTGCGATCGACGACATCCCCCTGTCCATTGCCGGCGATTATTTCGTAACGCTCATCGCCGTCCGCGCCGTGGACATGGATCTACACGAAACCCTGGAGCGGAACGTGGCGGCCGAGGAAATCCTACTGCATACCGACCGCGGCGGCAGCCTGATCGAAGTCCGCAGCCGTGAACCGCTGCCCGCAGAGGCTGCGGCACGGCTCGCCGGTTTGAAGGAGGCGGTCTGGATGCGGACGCTCGGGCCGGTGCTACCGGTCCTCTCGCGCCGGGGCCTGCAGGTCCCGTTCATCACCTGCCGCCAGATGATGGAATGGAACCGCGGCCGCCGTCTCGACCTAGCTGCGCTGGCAACAGCCTACGAAAGCGCCCGCGCGGGCATCCCCGAAGCCGAGGTGGAGGACCGCATGCAGGCGATCGTGGGCATTCTGCGCCGATCGCTTTCCCAGGGCTTCGCGGGCACCCGATTTACGGATCGCATCCTGGGGGTTCAGTCCGCCGGCTTCAAGGCCGCCATGCGGAACGGCGCCCTGCTCGATGCCGGGATGCTCAACGCCATGATCCATTACGTGACCGCCCTGATGGAGGTCAAAAGCGCCATGGGGGTCATTGTGGCATCCCCCACGGCCGGCTCCTGCGGATGTCTTCCGGGGGCGGTTCTGGCGGCGGCCGACGCCCTGGGCCGGCCGGAGCACGACATGGTCCGGGCCATGCTGGCAGCCGGCATGATCGGTGTCTTCATTTCGGCCCATGCCACTTTTGCGGCCGAACTCGGCGGCTGCCTCGCCGAATGCGGAGCGGGGTCGGGCATGGCTGCGGCGGCCCTGGTCACCCTGGCCGGCGGCAGCGCGCAGCAGGCTGCGGACGCTGCCGCCATGGCCGTTCAGAATGTGCTCGGCCTCATCTGCGACCCGGTCGCCCATCGCGTCGAGGTGCCCTGCCTCGGCCGCAACGTGCTGGCCGCGAGCAACGCGCTCGCCAGCGCCAACATGGCCCTGGCCGGCTACGATCCCGTCATTCCACTGGACGAGGTGATCGAAGCCATGGACCGCGTGGGCAGGAGCCTGCCCATGGAACTGCGCTGCACGGCCCTGGGCGGGCTCTCGACCACCCCGGCCGCAAAGGCCGTCGAGAAACGGCTCTCCTCGCCGCGGATTTGACTTTTCGGCCGGTCTCTGGAATGCTCCGAGCCGAATCCGGCGCCGTTCTTTTTTTCCCCAACCACGGGAGGTCCCCATGAAAGACGAAATGCGCGTCTTGGCGGAAAGACCCCTCAACGCCGAAACCCCCGCTGCAGCCCTCCGCTCCTGGATCACCCCAAACCGGCTGTTCTTCGACCGCAACCAGGGCGCCATTCCGCGGCGGCGCATCTCTCTGGCGCGCTGGCGGCTTTCCGTGGACGGCGAGCTCGAAATCCCGCTGGTGCTCTCCTTTGACGACATCCGCCGGATGCCCAAGGCCATCGCCGCCGATACCCTGGAGTGTTCGGGCAACGGCCGCTCCCTCCTGGCGCAAAAATCCGCCGGCAACCCCTGGACGGTCGGCGGGGTGGGCAATGCGGTCTGGGGAGGGGTCTGGCTGAGGGATGTACTGAATCCGGCCGGCCTGAAGCCGGCTGCCATGCACGTGGCCTTCGAGGGCTTCGACCGACCGCTGGGCGCTGCCGGCATCAAATTCATCCGCAGCATCCCGCTCGAAAAGGCGCTTTCGACCACCCTGCTCGCCTATGAAATGAACGGCGAGCCGCTGCCCCTCAAGCACGGCCATCCGTTGCGCGCGCTGGCTTTGGGCTGGACCGGCGCCAACTGCGTCAAGTGGCTGAACCGCATCACGGTCCTGGACCGGCCGTTTGCCGGCTTCTTCATGGACAACGTCTACCGCGTGTTCCAGAAAGGCCAGGATCCCGCCGCCGGCGAGCGCATCACCGGCATGAAGCTCAAATCCATCATCACCCAGCCGCTGGCGGGCGAGACGCTGGCCGCCGGAACGATCGTTGTGCTCGGCGCGGCCTACGCCGGCGAAGACCGAGTGGCACGCGTGGACGTATCGCTGGACGGCGGGGCGACCTGGCGGGCGGCGCAATTCATCGGGCCGGATGAGCCCTTTGCCTGGCGCCAGTGGCAGGTTGTCTGGAGGGATGCCGGCCCCGGAGAATATACCCTGATGGCCTGCGCGACGGACGACCGCGGCCGGCGGCAGCCCCTGCAGGCAGATTGGAACGTGCTCGGCTACGGCAACAACGGCGTGCGCGAGCACGCCGTCAGCATTAGGATTGCATCGCACATCGGGTAAAGCGCATCGGGCAAAAAAGGCCGGTTTCCGGCCTTCGACGCTTCGCTCGCTGCCCTCTGCCGATCAAGTTAGATCGACGGGCTTCCAGACGCCACCGTCATTCCACAGGCGCGAAAACGGCTCTCCGACCGGCAGCAGGCGCTCGGGCAATTTATCGGCCCCGATCCGCAGGTCCGTTTGGGCGTACATCGGGTCCCATGGCTCGATG
>CAZEKN010000024.1:5744-15955 GCA_964512755.1 uncultured Desulfatibacillum sp.
ATCGGCCCCGATCCGCAGGTCCGTTTGGGCGTACATCGGGTCCCATGGCTCGATGATGATTGCACCCCGGCCCTTCCCGAGCGAAACCAGCCGCGGGAAGATCGGTTCGCCCCAGCCCCGATGCGGAAGCCCCTGTTCCAGATGTTCCAGGGATGCATAGCCCGCCAGCTCGTGCAGTGTCACCAGCGTCGGCGGGCTCAACGGCGTCCGGCCGTCCATGTTCTGCGCCAGGGCCTGGCGCGCGCCGATCCATATGCCTTCGGTGGTCTCGTGCAGATCCGGCCGGCCGCTCTGGCCCCCGGGCAGGGCGGCCATGAAGAAGCGGGTGTCGAAACGCCGCGGCATGCCCACGGGGGTGATCCAGTGCGCCCAGGGCCACAGCGCCGACAGCGTCAGGATCCAGCCCTCGGCCTCCACCCGCTGTCTCAGCCAATCCGGCGGGAGCCTCTCCAGACGACGGCGTTCCTCCGCTCGTTTCAGGGCCGCTGACCCGGACCCGGCGGTTGAAGCGAACAGCACCCCGGCCTCTTCGAAGGTTTCGCGGATGACGGCGACGGCGTGTCGCAACGCAAGGGAGCGCTCGAGATCTCGGCCCAGCCGCGTACCGAGCGCCGATGGGCTAACATCCACGCGGCTGGTCCAGAAGCTCTCATCGCCGTCGGCGGGCTCCACGAGCCCGCCGGGGAAAACAAAGAGGCCGGGCATGAATCGGCTGTTCGGGCTGCGGCGCAACAGGTAGGTTTGCAGCTCGCCGGCGTGCTGCCGCACCAGGATCAGCGTGGCGGCCGGTGGAAGCGGTGAGGGCTGCGGATCGATCACCATTCGAATCGGCTCACACCGGCGCGAGCACGTGCAGGCTGATGTTCTTGACGATGTCCTTGACCTTTTCGCGGTAATCGAGCATGTGCGGCGTCTTGAGATGAGCCTGCAGGTCCGCAAGGCTCTCCCAGGTCTCGACGAGGGTCACCACATCCGCCCGCAGGTCCACCTGCACCGGAATTCCGGACTCCACATCCACTGTCGGCACATAGGCGATGCAGCCTTTTTCCGCCAGGACGTTGGGCACATTGGCCTTCAGGATCCCGAGATAAGTCTCCCGCATCCCCGATTTGACTTTGATCGTGGCAATGACGTGAATCATGATCGCTCCTCTCAATGGGCTTCTTGCGACCATACCCGTCTTGCCAACGAAGGTCAATCGGCTTCGGCATCTTTCTTTTGCGGCGCGGCTATGGTATGCTTTTTTCACCGTGCCCGGATCTCGGGCACGTCGTTTTTTGATTCAAAACCACTGGTGACGCCACGCGTCACTTACGAATGCCCGCTTCTCCCCCGTTGCCGATGAATGAGGGAATCCGACTGCGGATTACAGGGAAAGATTCAATGGAAGCTGTCACCTTCTTGATCGACTTCGTTCTGCACATCGATCAGCATCTCCAGGTGCTGTGCGCCAACTATGGACTCTGGGTGTATGTGATTCTTTTCATCATCGTCTTTTGTGAAACCGGGTTGGTGGTAACGCCGATCCTGCCGGGCGACTCGCTTCTGTTTGCGGTGGGATCGATGGCCGCCATCGGCGCCCTGGACGTCACCTGGGTGATCCTGACCCTGGTCGCGGCGGCCATCCTCGGCGATTCGGTGAACTATTCGGTCGGCAACTTTGTCGGCCCCAAAGTCTTCCATGAAAAGCATGGCCGCTTCCTCAACAAGGAGTACCTGCACCGCACGCACGCCTTCTACGAAAAACACGGCGGCAAGACCATCATCATCGCCCGATTCCTGCCGATCATCCGTACGTTCGCGCCGTTTGTGGCTGGAATCGGCAGCATGACCTACCCGCGCTTTCTGTTCTTCAACGTCTTTGGCGGCGTGCTGTGGGTGTTGCTCTTCGTACTGGCCGGCTACTGGTTCGGCAACATCCCCGTCATCAAGAAGAACTTCAGCCTGGTGATCATCGCCCTCGTGCTGATCCCGGGCATCCCCAGCGTGGTCGAGTTCACCCGCATCCAACTCGCCCGCCGCAAGGCCAAGTCGGCGTCCCTTGAAAGCTGACCGGGTCCGGCGCTGCGCGATCTCCCGCTGAAATGCTTGACACCCTCTGAATTCAGGGATACGTTACCGCCCGCCTAATTCCGGCCAACGGCCGGAAGCGGGGGACCCGTGACAGCGGGGCGAATCGCGAACCAGCGATGGGCAACCTCTTCGGCCCTATCCCTTCAGCTAACCTCGCCGGCATCGATGAGGAGAACCTTCGGAGGAGACCGGAGAGGGTTTCTCCCGCATCCAACTTCCGGAGGACACCATGCCCAATGTGCATGAAAGCGGTTCGGACGCATGCCCGGCGCCCCATCCGCCCGATTCGTCCCTCCATCGGAAGTCCGACGAAAAAACCTCCGCGCTGGCCCTGGGAGCCCTTGGTGTCGTCTACGGGGACATCGGCACCAGTCCGCTCTACGCCGTCCGCGAATGCTTCAACGGCCCGCATGCCGTCGAACTGAACGCCGTCAATCTATTGGGCGTCGCATCGCTGATTTTCTGGTCGCTTATCATCGTGGTGAGCATCAAGTATGTGGGCTTCATCCTCCGGGCCGACAACCGAGGCGAGGGCGGCATCTTTGCGTTGTTGGGCCTGATTCTGGGGTCCGGGAACCCGCTCAAACCCAAACTGCGTTCCGCCGTTCTGGTGGCAGCCATTTTCGGTGCATCGCTTCTTTACGGAGAGGGGATCATCACGCCGGCCATATCGGTGCTATCCGCCATCGAAGGACTGGAGGTAGCCACCGAGGCGGCCAAGCCGTTCGTTGTGCCGCTGACATGCATCGTCTTGGTAGGGCTTTTCGTCGTCCAGAAGCGTGGGACCAGCGGCATCGGCAGAGTTTTCGGCCCGGTCATGGTCATCTGGTTTTTAACCATCGCCGCCGCCGGAACAGGAGCCATCCTGCAATCGCCCCGCATCCTCGCAGCCATCAATCCCTGGCATGCCTGGGAGTTTTTCAGCGCCAACCGCCTACACGGGTTCGTGGTTCTCGGGTCGGTCGTGCTGTGCATCACGGGCAGCGAGGCGCTTTATGCGGATCTGGGCCATTTCGGAGCGCGGGCCATCCGCATGACCTGGCTGGGGCTGGCATGTCCGGCCCTGCTCTTGAACTATTTCGGCCAGTGCGCCCTGTTGCTGGAGGACCCGGCGGCCAGCTTCCACCCCTTTTATGCGTTGGTCCCCACCCCCACGCTTTACCCCATGGTGGCGCTCTCAACCATCGCAGCCATCATCGCGTCCCAGGCCCTGATATCGGGCGCTTTCTCCCTGACCCAGCAGGCCATCCAGCTCGGCTTCAGCCCACGTGTTCACATCGTACACACGTCCGCGAAAGTAAAAGGACAAATCTATATCCCCAGCATCAATTACGCCCTTTTGATCGCCTGTCTCATTTTGGTCTTGTCTTTCAAAGAGTCCAGCCGGCTGGCCGGGGCCTATGGCATGGCGGTCACCGCGACCATGAACATCACCTCGCTGCTGCTGCTGATCACCGCGGTGCGCATTTGGCATTGGCCGTTATGGAAGGCCCTGCCTCCGGTAGCGCTTTTTTTGTGCTTCGACGTGAGTTATTTCAGCGCCAATCTCTTTAAGTTTCTGGACGGCGGCTGGATCGCTCTGGTGGTGGCCGTTCTGGTCGCAACGGTTTTTACGTCATGGACCAGAGGACGTGAAGAACTGCGAAAGCAGCTTTACAGCGGCCGGCTTCCCCTGAATGAATTCCTGGCGGACCTCGAACGCCACTCGTTGGGGCGCGTGCGCGGGACGGCCGTATTCATGACGATTTCCGCCGAGGGCACTCCGCCCACCCTGCTCCATCATGTCAAGCACAACCATATGCTGCACGAACACGTGGTGCTGCTGACCATTCGCGCGGCCGACACGCCGACCGTTGCCGATGAGGATCGGCTGCGCATCGAACGCCTGCCTTCCGGGTTCTATCGATTGGTGGCATGGTATGGCTACATGGAAACGCCCAACGTACCCAAGGTGATGCGCCTGGCAGCTTGCTTCGGCCTGCCGCTGGAACCCACCAAGACGACGTATTATCTGGGGCGTGAAACTCTGCTGACCAACGGCACCTCCTCGATGAGCCCATGGCGGAAGACCCTTTTCGCGTTCATGTCCCGCAACGCGGCCAACCCGGCAGGCTACTTCGGCATCCCCCCCAACCGGGTGGTCGAACTGGGAACTCAAATCCGTCTTTAACTCGGCTCCCGCAGGGGGATCGCGCATGCGTTGGGGTTCGGCTTGACGGTGGCATCGATCATCACGGGCAGCGGGCATGGACCATTGGCGCCGCCCGCCACGGGGATTTTAACTCAAGAAACAGAGCGATGAGCAAAGGAATCTTATCACCGCGCCAAAAAACACCCGATCCATTCTTCCGGCGATGGGGGCACCTCAAGCTCTGGCTGTCCCGCCGCCTTTCGCCGGAAAGACTTTTCATTCTCAGCTTTGCCGGTGTGATCCTGGCCGGCGGTTTGCTGCTCTGGCTGCCGTTTTCAGCCGCCGGCACCCGGCTTCCATGGATCGATGCGCTTTTCCAATCCGCCTCGGCCGTTTGCGTCACCGGCCTGGCCACGATCGATGTGGGGCAGAGGCTCAGCCCCGGCGGGCAGATCGTGCTGATTTGCCTCTTCCAGGTGGGCGGCCTGGGGATCCTGACGTTTTCAGCCGTGTTTTTTGCCATGCTGGGACATGGTCTGGCATCCAAGGAACGCGACATCATGCAGTCGGTCTTCCTGCATTCCCCGCGCCGCGACCTGGCACCCGTCCTGAAGTTTGTCTTTCTTTCGACCTTTCTTTACGAGGGCGTCGGCACCCTGTTGCTGTGGGCTCGATTCGCTCTGGATTTTCCATGGAGCGAAGCCCTGTTCAAAGCCGTCTTTCATGCCGTTTCCGCCTTCAACAACGCGGGCTTCTCGCTCTTCAGCGATAATATGATGTCCTATCAGGGCGACTGGATCGTCAACCTGACGATGATGGTCCTCATCGTCTCCGGCGGCATCGGCTTCATCGTCCACTATGAACTGCACATGCGGTTTTTCGGGAAACAACGCCGGCTCTCGGTTCACACCAAGGTCGTCCTGGTCGCAACCGGCGTGCTGATCATCGGCGGCGCCGCGCTGTTCTTCGTGTTCGAGAACTATCGCATCCTGCAGGGCCTTCCTTGGCCGAACCGGATACTGGCCTCGCTGTTTCAAGCGATCACGCCGCGAACGGCCGGCTTCAACACCGTGGACATCGGGTTGCTGGCCAACGAAACCATTCTGCTGATGATCGCCCTGATGTTCATCGGCGCCTCTCCGGGCTCCACCGGCGGCGGCGTCAAGACCACCAGTGCGAGCCTGCTTTTCCTGATCATGTGGAGCCGGCTGGGAGGCCGCGAGGACGTAAACATTTGCAGCCGCACCATCCCCCGAGAACTCCTGCAGCGCGCGATTTCCATCATCCTGGCAGCGACGCTCTCGATCTGCTTCATCATTGCGGTCCTGATGCTGTCGGCGGATGACGGCGGCCGCGTAACTGAAAGCCGCCATCTTTTCGTGGAGTATATTTTTGAAACCGTATCGGCATTCGCGACCGTGGGGCTTTCCATGAACACGACCCCCAGCTTAAACACGCCTCAGAAGACAGCGATCATCCTGATGATGTTTGCCGGTCGCGTCGGGCCGCTGACGCTGGCTTTTTCGCTCGCACGCATGACCACGAAAAAAAGCTTCACCTACGCCGAAGAAGGCGTCATGGTTGGATAAGGAGGTCGTGTCATGAAACGCGTTGTGGTGGTCGGATTGGGTATTTTCGGATCTCAACTGGCCCGCCAGCTTTTCGAAAAAGGGCTCGAAGTCATCGCGATCGACAAGAACCGGGACGTCGTCCAGAAAATCAGAGATCACAGCACCAAGGCGGTGGTGGCCGACGCCACCGACAAGGATGTGCTCGATTCGATCGGGATCGATGCGGACGACACCGTGGTCATCTCCTTCGGGGAGGATCTCTCCGCCAGCACGCTGTTGACGCTCTATCTGAAGGAAATGAAGATCCGAGAAATCATCGTCAAGGTGCCGAACGAGGACTATAAGCGCATCCTGCTCAAGGTGGGCGCCAGCGAAGCCATCATTCCCGAACGCGAAATGGCCAACAAAGTGGCGCGGAGCATCATCTCCCCGAACGTTCTGGAGTACCTGCCGATTTCCGAGGATTACACGATTTGCGAGCTGGCCCCGCCCACGGCGTTCATCGGGAAAAGCCTCGCCGAACTCGACCTGCGGAAAAAATATCAGCTGCAGGTGATCGCTATCCGCGACGTGCTTTCGGAGAACATGCAGCTGGTGCCCCGCGCCAGCTCGGTCATCAAGGACAGCGATGTGCTGGTGATCATCGGCCGGGAGGATGACATCCAGAAAGTCAAATAGCAGCGGTTTTAGGGAAACTCGGCGCAGAACCAGTCGATGAGCTTGCGGGCGATGCTGATGGGCGGCGGGATGTCCGGCAGCCGGTCCGCGCGGAACCAGCCGGCGTCGGCGATCTCCGCCGGGTTGGCGCGGATGTCGCCGGCCGCATGCTCCGCGGTGAACGCCACCATGAGCGAATCCGGAAACGGCCAGGGCTGGCTGCCGAAATAGCGGATGTTCCGGACCTGTACCCCGGTTTCCTCGAATACCTCGCGCCGCACGCAATCCTCCAGGGTCTCCCCGGGCTCCACGAACCCGGCCAGCACGCTGTAGAATTTAGCCGGAAAACGCGTGGCATGCGCCAGGAGCAGCTGCCGCTCCTTGACAACCGCGACGATGATGGCCGGCGACACGCGCGGATGGTTCATCAAACCGCAAGCCGGGCAGAGCTTGGCCCGCTCCTGCGGGTGATCCTCGGTGCGGGCTCCGCAACGGCCGCAGAAGCAATGGTTGCGGTGCCAGTGCACCAGCTGCCCGGCACGTCCGGCCACCCAGATCAGTTCATCCTCCATCCGGCCGAACAGCTCTCTTAATCCTTTCCAGGCAAAGCCAAGCGGCGCCGGCGTATCCGGCGCGAAGCCGACGACCCAGCAGGCCGAACCGTTCCAGTCACCGAAATAATGCTGCCAGGCCGGGACGATGCCAAGCCCGGCCAGGTCTTCACGAGCTGGAATCAGCGGCGTTCCATCAGCCTGCTTCACGAGGACTTTGCCCGAATCGAAACCAAAACACAGCGCGCGCAGCGCCGGCTCTGTACCTATCTTGAACCCGGAAACAAACGGCATGATCCAATGACTCCTAAAGCCCGGAACGGTTTTTGTCAGTGACGCCCGACGCGAAACGGCGAAGGGTCGATGTGGGGCGTCTGCCCGCAGATCATCTCCTGCATCAGCTTGCCCGTAGCCGGCGCCGCCGTAATGCCCAGCATGCCATGGCCGGTCGCAACCCAAAGGTTGCGGAAGCCGGGAGCCGGCCCGATCAGCGGCAGGTCGTCGAAGGTCATGGGCCGCAATCCGGTCCACTCCTCGACCACGGCGCTCCCGACCGGTTCCCTTAAATAGTCGGCCGCAGCGGCGGTCAACGCGCCAAAGCGCCGGGAATCCGGCGGGGCGGCAAACCCGGAGAACTCCATAGTCCCGCCGAGGCGGTAACCGCTCGGCCAGGGGGTTGCAACCACCCGTCGCTCGGAAAAGCTGCAGGGAATGCGGGGGCACACGGCGGGGCGGGTCATGGTCATGCTGTAACCCTTGCCCGGCTGCAGCGGCAGTCGCAGCTTCAGTTGATCCGCCACGGGTGCCGACCAGGCCCCTGCCGCCAGCACCACCTCTCGGGCTTCGAATCCGCCGCGGCTCGTGACGGCCGCCGCGATGCGATCCCCCTCCCGGCGAAACCCGGTCAGGCGGCAATCCTCTTCGATGGTCACTCCCCACCGGGTCAAAACCTGCTTCCAGGATTGAAGCAGTCGATCTGGCCGCAGGTGACTGTCGGTGCGATGGTGCCAGGCGCCGAAGACATCCTCGCGCAGTGCCGGTTCGACGGCTTGCAGCGCGTTTCCGACGAGCGGTTCGGCGGCATGGCCGAACGGGCGCAGGCGATCGTTCTTGCCTTCGTACGCCCGCATCGCCGGTTCGGTCCGGCAAACGATCAGAACCCCCCGCCGTTCATACTCCCCGTCGATCCCGTGGTCGCGGAACAGCTCCTGAAACAGGCCGTCCGAACTGCCCAGGAGCGCCAACCGTGCGGGAATGGCGCGGCGAAGGTGCCCTTCCCGGCACATCCCGGCAAACCGCAGCAGCCAGATCAGCAGGCCGACATCGAACGCCGGCTTCACATAGAGCGGCGAGGACCTCCGCAGCAGGCCGAAAAGTTCCTTTTGCACGACGCCCGGCGCGCACATCGGCAGCAGGTAGCTGGCCACCACCAGCCCGCAGTTGCCGTGCGAGGCACCGGCGCCGATCCGCTCCCGCTCGATCAGGCGCACCGTGCGGCCGGCCTGCGCCAGGTAGTGCGCGCAAGCCATGCCGATCGCACCGCCGCCGACGATCAGGACATCCGTTGCCTTGCGCGGGCCGCTCCCCGCAGGACCGTCCGATTGCCATTCATTCCTCATTTCGTTTCCGCCTCTTGAGGTTGGGGCCATTTGACAGAGCGTTGCCTTTTTGCCATACCTGGCCCTCGCGAGTCACGCGATTTATGCAACTTCATCGGTTCGATCCGGGAGCACGCTCATGGTTCAGGCATTGAATGGCAAAACACCGAAAATCGGCCGGGATGTCTTTATTGGACGCAGCCGGGCGTGACCGATGTTGGACGCCGGCACTCTCCTGACCGGGATCCTGATCTTCCTGGCCCGGATCTGCGACGTCTCCCTCGGCACGGTGCGGACCATCGTCACCGTCCAGGGCCGCGGGGTGGTCGCGTTCTTCCTCGCCATCTTCGAAATCCTGATCTGGATCACCGTCATCAGCACGGTGGTACAGAAGGTGGCGTCGCAGCCGATCCTGGCCCTGTTCTACGCGCTGGGCTTCGCCACCGGCAATCTGGTCGGAATCGCCGTGGAACGCAAGATCGCCCTGGGCTTCATGATCCTGAGGGTGTTCACTCGCACCGCCGGCCGGGCGTTGACGGAGCGGCTGCGCGCCCTGGGCCAGCCGGTGACGGTGTTCCAGGGCGAGGGCATGCGGGGGCCTGTGGATGAGCTCTATATCGCCTGCCGGCGCCGCGACCTGAGCCGGATCCTGTCCATCGTCAACGAAGAAGATCCCGAATCCTTCTACATCACGGAGATGGCGCGCGACGTGTGCCGGACGATCGGCCCGCTGTCCGCCGAATGCAGCGGCTGGCGATCGGTGTTCAAGCGCAAATGAATGCCCGGCGTCGCTTCATCAATGAGCCGCGCCCGGCAGGCCGGCCCGCATGGAAGCGATCAGCTTCTGCTTGACCTGCCACACTTTCTCGGTGAGCGACACGTGATAGATATGCGGGTTCATCAACCGCTTGACCCCCGGATCCAGCCGCTCAATGTCGGCCTGACGCAGCGCGCGGATCTGCTCGATGGCCGGGCTTTCGACGGCCTTTCGCCCCTCCCGGAATACATCGACCAGCAGCGCTTCGATCTCGAGCAGGTCCCTCGGAACGAGGGTGCGCTTGAGGCTGGTTTCGGTCATGTGCCGAAGAACGATCTTCGGCAGGTCCGCGGGCACTTCGTCCTTGGCGCTCAGCAGATCGGCGGTGGCCTTGCCGCGGCGGTCATACAACCGCCAGGCGCGCTTGTCGCCTGGGTTGGGGATTTTCGAGGGTGAATCGGAGAGCTTCATGGCCGGCACCCAGCGGGAGTCCCGGCGCAGGGCCACCAGCTTGTAGACGCCGTTCAATGCCGAGTCGCCGGCAGAGGTCACCAGACGGGTGCCGACCCCGTAGGCCAGTCGCCGGATGAGACGATCCGCATCCAGTCCGTTGCGCGCCGCTTCCTGGCTGATCTGGGTGAGGATCTGCCAGATGCTGAGCTCGTCCAACTCGTTGGATAGCACGATCATGGTATCGGGGAAGCCGGCCTCGTCCAGCATCCGCGCCGCCCGGATGCTGAGATGGGCAAGATCGCCGGAGTCCAGGCGGATGCCGATCGGCGTATGCCCTTTGCGTTTCAGCCCCTCGAACACTTTAATGGCGTTGGGGATGCCGCTGCCGAGCGTATCGATGGTGTCCACCAGCAGAATGCA
>CAZEKN010000025.1:0-15676 GCA_964512755.1 uncultured Desulfatibacillum sp.
ACTTCAAGCGCTTCGACCGCCCATGAAAAAACGGCTTCATGCGAAGCCGTTTTTTTCATTTCAACCTTCCAGGGCTTTTTTCTCTGCCTTGATCTCCTCTTCCACCTGCTTCAAAAGCCGCTCGGCCCGCTCGCGCTTTTCGGGAGCGTCGCTGTTGCGCAAAGACTGGCGGAACTGGGTTGCAGCCGTTTTGAAGTCCCGCGCCCGTAAGTGGTAGATCCCCAGGTAGTAATGCGCATCGGCGAGGGCGCCCTGCTGGCCGAGGTTTTGACCCAGGAAATAATAGGCATCGCGGTAGTCCGGCGTTTTCTGGATGACGGCCGTGTAAAGCGCAACGGCCTCCGCCGACCGGCCGAGCTCCTGCTGGGTGCGGCCCAGGAAGAACAACGTGTCGGGGTCCTCCGGAATCATACTCCGGGCGCTGTCCAATGCGCTGAAGGCGGCATCCAGCTGGCCGCCCATAAAGTAAACCTTGCCGAGGTCGCGTAGCATGTAAGGGTTGAAGGCATTGCGGGCGAGCACCGCCTTGAGCTCGGCGATCGCTTCGGTGGTCCGGTTGGATCGGCCCAAGACCAGGCCGTAGCGATAGCGCGCCAGCGTATTCCCCGGCTCGCGCTGCAGGATCTGCTCCAGGCGGCTCAACTCGGCGCTAGCGTCGTTGTATTCCACGATCAAGCGGGTCTGGATCCGCTCGAACTCTGCCGGGTTCGTTTTCTGAACCGGCGGGGTCTTGCCTTTATGATCCTCGATCCAGGAGCCGACATACGCAATGCGGTCCTCAATGGCCGGGTGGGTCATCATGTAAGTGGGAATCTGCTCCTTGCTGAACCATTGTTTGCTGCGGATTTTCTTCAGGACTTTCTGGAGCCCTTCGCTGCCATATCCCGCGTCGGCTAGAAACTTGAGACCGAGCTGGTCGGCCTGCATTTCATTGTCGCGGCTGAAGGCGAGCTGGGTCGACGCGCCGGTGGCGGCCGAGCCCAGCATCATCCCGCTTGCCGCCGCCCCCGAACCGCCGGCCACGCCGATCAGAATGCCGGCGGCGATTCCGGCCAGCTGCGCCCAGCCGACCTTCTTGGCCAACTCGATCTTCTGGGAGATGTGCCGGCAATACACATGCGCAATTTCATGTCCCAGGATGCCGGCCAACTCGTCTTCGCCGTCCATGGCCTCGATCAGCCCGCTATAGATGAAGATGTGGCCGGCCGGAGTGGCGAAGGCGTTGTACATATCCTGGTCGATGACATAGAACCGGTAACGGAACGGCTGCTCCGGCATCACCGACAGAATCCGTCTACCCACCCGGTTGACGTAGCCGGTAACGTAAGGGTCGTCCACCACCGGCAGCTTCTTGAAAATGATCCGAAGCATTTCAGCCGAAAGATCTTCCTCTTCGCCGATCGTGATGGCCGGTCCGGGCGACGGCAGCCCCAACGCCACGGACAGAAACAAGACCAGGCTCCATGTCATGCGCCGGTAGCGGTAAATAAGTGTCATCAAATCGTCTTCCTTGCTCGGGGATCTTCCGTCGACCTTGCCCACGACGCCGGCAGGCTGGATTTCAGATGGAATCAGGCTGGGTGCACCCAATCAAGCCGGCCGGCACCGCGTGTGGGGGGTGAATCGATCGGAGGTATAGCCTTTTCGTCTGACTATCTCACATTTTGCGGTTCTTTTCAAAGAATCAATTTTGTGCTAAACCCAGACTATGGCAAAAGTTGTATGCATAGCCAATCAAAAAGGCGGTGTGGGCAAGACCACAACGGCCGTCAACTTGTCGGCATCGTTGGGGGTTTTCGAAAAGCCCACCCTTTTGGTCGATTGCGACCCCCAGGCCAATGCCACTTCCGGCCTGGGAATCGACAAGACCAGCCTGACCGGCACGCTCTACGATGGGCTTCTCGGCCGGATGGACGCCGAATCTCTGATGCTGGACAGCGCCATCGCCGCCCTGAAGGTCATTCCATCGAATGTCCAGCTGATCGGGTTTGAAGTCGAAATGATGTCCGAACCCGACCGCGAAAAGGCCTTGAAACGGTTCCTGGCCCCCCTGGCCGGTCGGTTCGAGTACATCATCCTCGACTGCCCGCCGTCGCTCAGCCTGCTCACCGTCAATGCGCTCACGGCCGCCGATGCGCTGCTCATCCCGCTGCAATGCGAGTTTTACGCCCTGGAAGGGCTGGGCCAGCTACTGCAGACCGTCAAGCACATCAAGCGTTCACTCAATCCCGGGCTCAGCATTGCCGGGATTCTGCTGACCATGTTCGACCGCCGGACCAATTTGTCGCATCAAGTGGCCGAAGAAGCCGAAAAATTTTTCAAAGGGCTCGTGTTTCAGACCACCGTCCCTCGCAACATCCGTCTGGGAGAGGCTCCCAGCTTCGGCAAACCCATCATTCTCTACGATGCCGCTTCACCCGGCGCACAGAGCTATGTCGAACTCGCCAAGGAGTTCATGAACCACACCCGGAGCAGTTCCGAGCTACTAAGGTAAGCCATGAACAAACCCCTGTCATCTCAGGACCCAACCCCCAAACGCAAGAAGCTCGCCCTGGGCCGGGGTCTGGAGGCGCTGATTCCCGGCCCCGTTCCCGGTTCCGAGGACGGCCCCGGCGATTATTTCCTGTGCGATATCCAGCTCATTCGGCCCAACCGCTTTCAGCCCCGCCGCCAGTTTGCCGAAACCGAGCTGGAGGAACTGGCCGAATCGATCCGGGGGCAGGGAATCTTGCAGCCGTTGATGGTGCGCAAGGTCGACTCCGGCTTCGAGCTGATCGCCGGCGAGCGCCGCCTGCGCGCCGCGCGGCGCGCCGGACTGAGTCAGGTCCCGGTGGTGGTGAGACCGGTCAACGACGACCAGCTGCTGGAAATGTCTCTGGTGGAGAACATCCAGCGGGCCGACCTGAATCCGATTGAAGAGGCCGAAGCCTATCATCGCCTGATCCATCAGTTCAGTCTCACTCAGGACCAGGCCGCGGCCCGAGTCGGCAAAAGCCGATCGGCGGTGGCCAACTTTCTGAGGCTGCGACAGCTGCCGGAGCCGATTCAAACCAGCATCATCGAGGGCACGGTCAGCATGGGCCACGCGCGCGCGCTGCTCGGCGCCGAGAACTCGGCCCTGCAGCTGACGGCCTGGAAGGCCGTCGTCGCCAAGGGCATGTCCGTACGCGAAACCGAAGAAATGGTCCGGCGCCTGAAGTCCGAGAAGAAGGCCCCGCGGGTCAGCCTGAAAAGCTCGGAAGCGACGTACTTGACCAGCCTCTCCGAAGAGCTCTCCCGCCACCTGGGCACCAAGGTGACCATCCGCAAGTCCGGCCGGCAGGGTCGCCTGGAAATCGAGTTTTACAGCAACGAAGACCTCGACCTGTTGATCACACGCCTGAGACAGATCAAGGCCTGATTCGGGTCATCGGCACCATGGGAATGCACATCATTATCGACGGTTACAACATAGTGCGCCAGTCCAGGGAACTGAGTCAGCTCGACCGTGCCGATATCGCCCGCGGCCGTGAAGCGCTGATCGAAAAGCTCGCGGCCTACCGCCGGTTCAAACCGCACCGCATGACCGTGGTGTTCGACGGGGCCGGCGCGCCGGCCCTGTCTCCCGGGCGGGACCGGATGAAGGGCATCGGAATCGTCTTTTCGCGCGGCGGTGAAACCGCCGATGCGGTGATCGGGCGCATGGCCCGTCAGGAGGGCGAAACCGCCCTGGTGGTGAGCTCCGATCAGGCGGTGGTGCGCAGCGCTCAGGCCAGCGGCGCGGCGGTGATCGCATCCGCCGAATTTGAAGCCCGGATGGCAATGGCCGGACCGCTGGAAGCGGGCGAGCCCACGCAAGAGAACCAGCCGGCGCGGCGCGTATCGACTCGCAAGAAGGGAGAGGGCCGGCGCCTGCCCAAACGGCTCCGGCAGAACCAGCGCAGGACCGCCAAACTTTAGCGGCCGGGTCGTCACGGCAGCCGTGGTGGCCGAATCGGGCGATCTCATGAAAAAACTATGCGTCATTGACGGTCAGGGCGGCGGCATCGGCAGCACCATCATCCGCAAAGTCAAGGAAGCCTTTGAGGAGAGCGTGGAGGTCATCGCGCTCGGCACCAATGCGGTCGCCACCGCCCAGATGCTGAAAGCGCGCGCCAACCGCGGCGCCTCCGGTGAAAACGCCATCCGCCGAACGGTGCCGAAGGCCGACATCATCTTAGGGCCCATCGGCATCATCATCGCGCATGCCATGATGGGCGAAGTCACCCCGGCCATGGCCGAGGCGGTGGCCGCGAGCCCGGCGCCGAAGCTGCTCCTGCCGCTTTCCCAAGAGAATGTCGCCGTCATCGGCGCCTCCACCCTGCCGCTGCCCAAGCTCGTGGACGAGCTGATCTCAAACCATCTGCGCCGGCTCATCGGATCGGGCATCGATCTGACCGGCCGGTAAAATGCCCGTTCGAACCATGTCGCCCGCTGACGCGGCGCGCGGAGCGCCGGGGCAATATAACCTGACCCAGCTTCAAGACGAGGGATGAATGCCATGTGTGAAGCCAATGCCTATATGATCGAGGGCGACGACCGCCGCCTGGTTATGGAAAGCGTGGACACCATCGAGCCCGAGGGGGACGGTCTGCGCCTGGTCAACATCTTCGGTGAACAGAAATTCCTCAAGGCCCGGATTCAATCCTTATCGCTGGTGGAAAACCGGGTCCTGCTCATCAAGACCGCCTGAAGCATTCCCCGTCCTTATGAAAATCGTGATCGCCAAGATGTCCGGCTTCTGCATGGGCGTGCGCCGAGCGGTCGAGATGGTACTGGACGCCCCGGGACGGCATCCGGGCCCGATCTGTACCTATGGGCCCCTGATCCACAACCCCCAGGTGCTGGATCTGCTGGCGTCCAAAGACATTGCAACGATCAAGGAACTCCCCGTATGCGGCAGCGGCACGGTGCTGATCCGGGCACACGGCGTGCCGCCCGAAACCAAGAAACGGCTTAAGGCGGCCGGCTACAAGGTCATCGACGCGACCTGCCCGCGCGTGATCCGTGTCCAGTCCATCATCCGCAAACACGCCCGCCAAAACCACGCCGTGATCATCGTCGGCGACAGGGACCACCCGGAGGTCGTCGGGCTGCTCGGCTATGCCGGCGCCAACGGTCATGTGGTGGCCGGTGTCGAAGAACTCAAGCGGCTGCCGGTATTCGAAAACGCCATCATCGTCGCTCAGACCACCCAGGACACGCGACGGTATGCAGCCGTCCGGGAATGGACCGGACGGCATTACCCGCATTACAAGGTCTTCGAAACCATTTGTGACTCCACCGAAAGGCGCCAGTCGGAAGTCCAGCGACTGGCGGAATCCGTGGATGCCGTGGTGGTGGTGGGCGGCCGCGAAAGCGGCAACACTCAGCGGCTCTATGAAATTGCCTGCCGGACCGGCAAGCCGGCCTTCCATGTGGAAAGCGAGGCCGACCTGAGCCGTATCGACCTGGATTCGCTGCGCTCGGTCCAGACCATCGGCATCACGGCTGGAGCCTCCACCCCGAACTGGGTCATCCGCAAAGTCTACATGACGCTCGAAACCATGGTTTTCAAACGCAAGTCGGGGTGGCACCAGGCGGTTCACACATTTCTGAGGGCCGCACTGCTGTCCAATCTTTATGTTTCGCTGGGCGCGGCCGGCTTGTGCTACTCCGCCACACGCCTTCAGGGAATTTCCGATTTCACTCCGTTTGTGCTGATCGCGTTTCTCTACGTGCAGTCCATGCACATCCTCAATCACCTCACCGGCAGCACGGCTGATCGCTTCAACGAACCGGACCGCGCTCGTTTTTACGATGATCGCAAAGCCTCGCTGACGGTCATCGCCCTATCCAGCGGAGCAGCCGGCCTGGTTATCGCCTACCTCCAGGGCTGGTTGCCATTCCTGGTTCTGCTGGTGATCAGTCTGCTCGGGCTTTCCTACCGCCTCACGCTGATCCCGAAAGCGTTTACATCTGTCGTGTACCGCCGGATCAAGGACATTCCGGGCTCCAAAACCATTCTCATCGCCCTGGCGTGGGGGGCCGTCACGTCCGTGCTGCCGCCCATTTCGATCTTCGGGACCTATGGCGCAGTGAACGCTTTTATCTTCGCATGGTCGACCGCGCTGGTTTTCGTGCGGACGGCTTTTTTTGATATTCTCGACATGCAGGGCGACCGTTTGGTCGGCAAAGAAACAATCCCAATTTTGCTGGGAGAAAAACGATCGTTGCGGCTCCTCAAGGGGCTGCTGGCCGGGCTGGTCATCGGCCTGCCGGTGTTGAGTGCACTGACCCCCGTGCCGGCTTTCGCCGTCAGCTTATCCCTTTGCCCGGCAGTCATGTTTGCCGTCCTCCTGGCCTTCGAAAGAGGTCTCCTTCTCCCGGGCGTACGACTGGAATTCTTGGTGGAAAGCCATCTAGTGCTGGCGGGGGTGCTGGCTCTCGGGTGGAGGCTGGCAGGCTTCTGAACGGGCCGGCGGCACAACGATCAGCGAGCTCGTTTTCGTGGTGCCCTGGGCCAGGACCTGGGCATGGACCAACGTTCAGCGGCCCGACCGGATGCCGCCAAGCCTGAAGGCAGGCTCGGTTCCGGCCCAAAGCCTGCGGATGTTGCCCGCATGGCGCATGAAAATAAAGGCCGCCGTGATGGCAGCACCCGCGACATACGCGGCCGAACCGGCCACGCCGAAAACGGCGATCGGCAAAGCGGCGGCGGCTGCCAGCGACCCGGCTGAAACCCGGCGGGTCAGCGCGAAAACCAGCCCAAACACTCCGGTCGCGATTAAAACCGCCAGAGGCGCCAACGCCAAAAACCCGCCGGCGGCGGTTGCGACTCCTTTGCCTCCACCTCGCAACCGCGTATAGAGGGGAAACATATGTCCCCAGACGGCCAGCAGCGCCAGGATCACCGCATACGGCTCGGCGGCGGTTTCCGGCAATTTCAACTGCCCGGCCATGGCCGCCGGCGCCCAGCCCTTGAAAAAATCCATCGCAAGGGTAGCCAGGCCCAACAGGGGTCCGGCCACCCGGGCGACATTGGTCGCACCGATGTTGCCGCTGCCGCAGCGACGGATGTCCGCGCTGGTAAACAGGCGAGTCAGTAACAGGCCCCAGGGGATGGAACCCAGCAGATAGGCCAGCGGCGGTAATCCATAAACGATGAGCCGGTCCGAAATCATGGCTGTCACACAGACGAAGCTGCCGGGAGCAAGGCGCCGCTGCGTATCGCGTTATGACTCCGGCAATAAGAGTAGTCTAATGCGGTTATGCTCTCATCGGCGGAGCCAAACCTCAGCTGAAGGTATATCTGTTTCACGGCCGGAACCCCAAAACCATGTTGGACGCCATGAAGCCGGTCCGCATCCCAATTGAAGACGTAATCGATCTGCACACCTTCCAACCGCGGGATCTCGCACCCCTGATTGCGGATTATATCGAAGCATGCGTGCACGCAGGATTTTCCTCGGTACGCATCATCCATGGAAAAGGCCGGGGAATCCAAAAGCAGCGCGTGCGCGAACTGCTGCGCTGCAACCCTCATGTCGTCTCCTTTCATGACGCGCCCCCGGAGGCCGGCGGCTGGGGAGCGACGATCGCGGCCCTGTCCCGACCGGGAGCACCATAATCGCGTTTTTTCCTCCATGAGTTTGCATCGAATTTTCTCGCTCCAAAGCGCCTATCTGGAAAGTAGGTCCCCGGGAGCCTGCACGCTTAAAACCGACCGCTTTCGCACGCGCCTGAAAGGGATTCTTTCAATTTTAGAAGAGCATCCGGCGGCCCGAACGCGCCGGCTTTGGTAACGACCGGCATCCCCTCCATGGCCCCGCCCACGAGCCGACCGAAAACCAGCCCGTTACCTATCTCGCACTCCAGACGGATCCCGCGAGCACCTATCCGCTCCAGCACCGCCAGGGCCGTATCGCCGCCGGACAGAAAAAGACCCGCCGGCCGGACCGCCGCGATCACCGAGCGGACCGCATCCGCGAACCCAGCCAGGAGCCGATCGGAATCGACGAGCGACGAGCCCGCTGACGGCGGGGCGAGCGTCATCACCAGGTCGTTAGCTGCCAGCCGGGAGGCCGCACGCCGGATGGCGGTGATCCAGTTTTCCGGAAGGCGGTCGGCCGCATGGCCGGCAGGCTCCAGCACCTCGACGCTGACATTCGTCTGTTCGGCCAGCACCTGCACCTGCCGGCGCAAACGCTCGGACGCGGAGCCGCAAGCGAACAGCCAATGACCAGCCGGCTGCGCATTTGCGAGCCGCCAGACAGGGTTCGGATTCGGCCGGTGGCGCCCCAGCGCGTGGGCCATGCTCTTGGCCAATCCGGCCGACCCGCAGAGCAGTGCCTGCGGATAATGATTCAGCGCCAGGTGGGCGATGCGGTCCAGGTCTTCCACCGCCGCGGCATCGAAGGTGAAATGCCGAACCCCGGAGTCAGCGGCGCGATCGATCGCTTCGATCGCGGCAGCGTTACCCTGGTTCAAAACATCCAGGCTGATGTGCGCGATCGGGAGATGGGCCTGAAGGCCGATCCATTCAGAAAGACGCGATTCACAGACCGGCGCGATTGGATCACGCCGCATTTCGGTCTTGGCGACCGGCGTACCGTGAATGCAGTGCACCCCTCCCACGGTGGTCCGGCCCTGCTCGATAAAAGCAGGGGTGATGAAGCTCATGCCGATATTTAGAACGTCCATCACCGCTTCCAGCTCGGCGCCGATGTTGCCCCGCATGGCCGAATCGATCTTTTTATAAACTCGCCGCGGCGCGTGGCGGCCGAACACCCGACAAACGTCTATGACCGCCTGATGGGCGTCGGCCGGGGGCAGGCCACGGCTGGCGGTGAAAATGGACAGCGCTTGGGGAGGCTCCCCGAATGAATCGATAGACAGAAATCGGTGGTCGACCAGATAGACCGGCGCATACACGGCCCGAAACTGGATGCCGGTGTCTGCAGCGCCGGTCAGGTCGTCGGCGATCACGGCCAGCTCCAACATGACGGCAACATCCCCTCAAAGGCATTAAGATTCCATCGCGTGAACGCTTCCAAAATACCACAGTCCCATCCCGCTCAACATATTTTTTTTAGGCTCAAGTCATGGCGTGAAAATACCGAATAATAAATAAATATCGTCTCGTGCCGGAGGGAGCGCAACATGAAGAATCCAAGCGAAGCAGCGAGTTTGAGTCAAATCCCGGATAGACGGAACCGGTACCGTTCGACGAATCTATCGGATCCCATGGTGGAAATCAGATTGGCGGGCGGGCCCTTATATCTGCTTAAAGTCAGAGACCTGTCCAATGAAGGCGCCGGCATTGTGGTGCGGTCGGATTCCAATCTTCTGAAAATGATTCAGGTCGGCCAGCGGCTGAACGTTCGCCTGATCTTGCCCGTGAATTACAAAGGACCATCCGGCCATTACCAATCACGGGTCGAGCATATCACCGAGATTGCAAACGGTCCTTACAACGGTCATCTGATCATTGGAATATCCATTCTCAGCGGGGCCGGCTTCGCCAGGTAGCGTCGGCTTGAATCCCCGCAAGATTCCTTCATGATATCCTCCTGTCGTTCCTGTTGACTTACCATCTTTTACCCTCATTATTGAACCATCGGTATCCAATATCCTTTCGCAGAGTTGGAAACATCCGTAGCGCTGATCCCTTTCTCCAATAACCACCAAGGAAAGTCGGGAGATATGGCAGACATCTTCATCAGTTATTCCAGCGAGGACCGCGAGAGAGTCATACCGGTTGTCCGAGCTCTGGAGGCTCACGGCTGGTCGGTATGGTGGGACCGGATCATACCGCCCGGGAAAACCTTCTCTCGGGTGATTGAAGAAGCGCTGGGCGCCGCCAGGTCTTTGATCGTTCTTTGGACAGCTACATCCGTAAAGTCGGACTGGGTGAGCAATGAAGCCGCCGAGGGTGCCCGGAAAAAAATTCTGATCCCGGCGTTGCTTGATGAAGTCGAGATTCCTTTCGAATTCAAGCGCATCCAGGCGGCCAACCTCATCGACTGGAGAGGAGGAACCGATCATGCCGGCTATCAGCAGCTGATCAAGGCGCTGACGGATCTGCTGGGGCCGCCCGCTGCAAAGGGTCCGGTGCCCGCCGCGCCCAAAACGATCGCCGCCGAGCCGGTTCCGGGTGAAATGCCCGCCGATACCGTCGAGCACTCTCAACTTAAGCCATCTGGCCAGAAACCCATCCTAACGAAGGCGCACGCGAAAACCTCGAAAGTGAGAAGCATCGGATGGATGGCGATGGCGCTGGCCATGCTGGTGGTCGCCGGCGTGGCCATACTCTTCAAAACGGAGCTATCCCAACCTCAGCGGGTGCCGCCGGATGACTCCGCATCGAAACCCGGAATCGAGGTCGCTGCGCAGCCCGCCAAGCCGGAATCACCCGATGCGGCACGGTCCGCAGCCGGTGAGTCGGTTGAGGAATCGCCTCCGGTCGAAAAAGAAATTCCAGCTCTGTCCATCCAGCCCGAACCGGGGAAGCCGTCCCTGGTCTTGTCGGAGGACGCAAAGCCTGAAGCGCCAATCAATGCCGCTGAATCCGCGTCAGCCATGGCAAAGGCAGCGCAGCCCAAAACAGCCCCACCGGCGGTCAAGGAACCAAAGATCGATGTGCCGACGCCGGTTCCCAAGACGCCCCCTCCTCAAGCCAAACCTCGTCAGCAGAATCAGCCGCGGCCGGCGGCCAGGGAAGCAGGGACTGCGCTGCCAGCGCCTGACTACATCGCTCCGGCTCCTCAGATAAAATCGGAAGAGCCGCCGACTGCCGCCAAACCCCGGAACGCATCCCCTCGCAAGAAGGTGACCAACAGCATCGGCATGGAGTTTGTTCTCATACCGGCATCGCCCGCTGCGTTCACGATGGGAAGCCGCCTGGCGATCGAAGAACTCATCCGGCGGTTCGGCGGTTCAGAGGCCATGTACAAGCCCGAGAAGCCTGCGCATGCCGTCCAGATCGAACAACCTTTTTATCTGCAGACGACTCCGGTCACTCAAGGCCAATGGCGGCGCGTCATGGGAGATCAACCCTCGTCTTTCAAGGACTGCGGCGAAGACTGCCCGGTCGAGATGGTGTCCTGGGATGATGCCCGGCGCTTCATCAACCGGCTGAACCAGATGGAAAGCCACGCCGGCTACCGTCTTCCCAGTGAAGCGGAGTGGGAATACGCGGCACGCGCCGGCAGCGAGGCCGAATTCTTTTTCGGCAGCGACGCGGCGAAGCTGGGCGAATTTGCGTGGTACTCAGCGAATTCCGAAAACCGGCCTCACGCCGTGGCCCAAAGAAATCCAAACGCCTGGGGTCTCTACGATATGACCGGAAATGTCTGGGAATGGGTGGAGGATGATTGGCATGCCGCCTATGACGGAGCGCCGGCAGACGGCTCAGCCTGGACCGGCACCCCGCGCGGCGCCTCGCGGGTCGTGCGCGGGGGCGGATGGGGCGTCACGGCTCGCTATTGCCGATCATCCACCCGGTACTACGGCAATCCCGCCGCCCGAACCAGCCACGTGGGCTTTCGCCTGGCCCGTTCGGTCAGCCCCGGTTCCTGATGGGAAGGCGGCCTGACGTCAACTCTCTGTTTCGCTCCGGCAACGACATGCTGTAGGGCCGGAGCCAAGGGGTCGGAGTTGAAACCGACACCGTTTTTTTAGCGAAGTCGACGTTGATGCCGGCGGTCAAACTGGAAAACCAGACACCGATCGGACGGCCCTGGGAGTCCATGATTTCGAAACCGGTGGTGCGTGACCCCTTCGCCGGAAAGTCTCTCACCAACCCCACGACCTTCTTGAACGTTGCGCTGTCCGGATCAAGCACACCCCACATCGGACCACCCTCGAAATGATATTCGCGATCGATGCCGAGCACTCCAAAGGGGTTGTTCTCTTGATTCAAATACCAGTAGCGGTAGTTCGGGTTGATATCCAGATCCTGGAACTGTCGGGTGATATCCGCGCTGGGCCGAACGGTTCCGAAATCCGCCACCGCGCAGCCGCTGATCAAAGCTGCCGTGACCGCCAGAATACTCATCGCACCTCGCATGATAGCCGCGTGCATCCGTGAACCCTCCTGATGAAACCAATCTTCACCCAAAAAATACGGATCGTTTCGGATCGAACGTAACGGTCAAGAAGTAATGCACTTTTTCTTGCCTGCCAAGACGACAAGGATCAAGTTCTTCTCCAACCCTTGGGAAATAGGCGTTTTGTATGGTATGCTACGTGCAGAATAAGAAGCTCGTTTCTTGTGACGGATGGAGCATAGAACTTAACCGATATCCTGTGGTTCATTCCAGTGACGCGGATATTCAGTTGGATTTCTTGTTTTGCAACTATACGATATATTTTATAAAAAGCGCCGGCGCCCTCTGATTCTGGTGTTTCCGGCGCTTTTTTTCGTCCATAATCGGAATCGTCCCAGCCAAGCTTAATTCCTGGCCGGGCAAACCAGGTTCAACCATGAAAGCGCCGACCGAAAACATGATGCCGGATACTATGAGCGAAAAGGAAAAACTCAAGCTTTTCAAGGAATGGAACCGCACCGGAAAAGCCTATCCTCTGGACAAATGCCTGCAGGCCTTCATCGAGGAGCAGGTTTCTAAAACGCCGTTTGCCGCGGCATTGACCTATGACGGCCAAAGCCTTTCGTATGGAGACCTGAACCGGCAGGCCAACCGACTGGCCCACTATTTGAAGTCAAGGGGAGTGGCGCCCGAAAAGCTGGTCGGCATCTGTGCCTACCGCTCCGCGGAAATGGTTATCGGGTTGCTGGCTATCATCAAAGCCGGCGGGGCCTATGTTCCGCTCGATCCGACTCTTCCGCCCGGCCGATTGGCGTTCATGACCAGCGATTCGCAGGTTGCGGTCATCCTCGCGCAGAAATCATGCCAGGCCGTTTTGCCCCGGACATCCGCCGATATCCTTTACTTTGAAGACATCATTGATGTTCTGGAAGAGTTTCCACCCTCGAATCCGAAAATCGAAACCAAACCCGAGAACCTGGCTTACGTGATCTATACCTCGGGCTCAACGGGCAACCCCAAGGGGGCCATGAATACCCACAAGGGGATCGTCAATCGGCTCTTGTGGATGCAGGATACGTTTCAGATCGGGCCGGCGGACACGCTGCTCCAAAAGACGCCGTTTTCATTCGACGTCTCGGTTTGGGAGTTTTTCTGGCCCTTTATGTGCGGTGCTCGCCTGGTTGTCGCCAAACCAGAGGGCCACAAGGACTCGGCATACCTTCTCGACCTCATCGACCGTGAAAGGGTGACGCTCATCCATTTTGTTCCCTCCATGCTGCGGCTTTTCCTGGAAGCGGCGGTTCCCCAAAAATGCCGCTCGCTGAAGCATGTCGTATTGAGCGGCGAGGCCGTGACGATCGATTTGCAGCAGCGCTATTTTTCGATTCTGAACGCGCCGCTGCACAATCTGTATGGCCCGACGGAAGCGGCCGTCGATGTGTCCTACTGGAAATGCGATCCCCATACTTCCCTGCCGACGGTGCCGATCGGCCGCCCGATCAGCAACATTCGCCTGTATATCCTCGACAAGGCCGGCCGGCCGGTGCCGGTGGCCGAAAGCGGTGAGCTGCACATCGGAGGCGTTGGAGTCGGGCGCGGCTATTTGAATCGTCCCGAGCTGACGGCCGAGAAGTTCATAAAGGACCCCTTTTCCGACGACCCGTCGGCGCGCTTATACAAAACCGGAGATCTTTGCAGATACCTGCCCGACGGAAACATCGATTACATCGGCCGCATCGACTTTCAGGTCAAAATACGCGGCAACCGCATCGAGCTGGGAGAAATCGAAACCCTCATCCAACAGGATCCTTCCGTGCGGCAATGCGCCGTCGCCGTCCGCGAGGACTCGCCCGGGGAAAAGCGTCTGGTCGCGTATGTCGTCGAGGTACCGGGCAAGTTCTCGATTTCTGGCATGCGCAAGATGCTGGCCGAAAAACTTCCGGATTACATGATGCCGGCGGCCTTCGTGCTCCTGCCCAGCCTGCCGCTGACCCCCAGCGGCAAAACCGACCGGCGGGCGCTGCCCAAGCCGGGCCACGAAAGGCCTGAGCTGGCGACCCCATACATCGCACCGCGCACGGAAACGGAGAAAAAGTTGGCGCAGGCCTGGCGTGACGACTTACAGCTGGACCGGGTGGGCATCGACGATAATTTCTTCGATCTCGGAGGCGATTCGCTGATGGCGCTTAAAATGGTCAGCCGCCTGCACCGTGCGCATCGCATCAGCCTCCCTGTCGTCAAACTTTTTGAATACGCCTCGGTGGCTCGATTGGCGTATTTTTTGGACCACCGCCAGGACACGGCGGGGTTTATTGATGAAATCAACGAGCGCGCCACGCGACAGCGGATCGGCCGATTTCACAACGACCCGCTCCAAGATGGCATTGCCATCGTCGGCATGGCCGGGCGCTTTCCGGGAGCGGCGGCCATCGATCAACTTTGGGACAACCTCTGCAACGACGTCGAGTCGATTTCATGGTTCTCGAAAGAGGAACTTGCACCCGGAATCGGCGCGGCCCTTCGCGATGACCCCGATTATGTTCCGGCCCGCGGCATCATCGCAGACGCCGAAAAATTTGATGCGGCCTTCTTCGGCATCGGGCCCCAGGAAGCCAGGGTGATGGATCCCCAGCAGAGGGTGTTCCTGGAGCTGGCCTGGTCGGCTTTGGAAAATGCCGGCTATGATTCGCAGTCATTCGACGGCATGATCGGGGTATACGCAGGGGTCGGAGACAACCACTATTATCCGAGGCATGTGTTTTCGAATCCGGACCTGGTGAACATGGTTGGAAAAGTCATCGTCGGGTACGGGAACGAAAAAGACTACATCGCTACGCGGGTATCCTATGCCCTCGATTTGACGGGCCCCAGCGTCAGCGTCAACACCGGCTGTTCGACTGCGCTGCTGGCGGTCGACATGGCGTTCAGGGCACTGATCGACCATGAATGCGACATCGCCCTGGCGGGTGGGGTTGACATTTTTGTCCCTCAGAAGAGCGGTTTCCTCTATCAGCCCGGTGGAATCTTCTCCAAGGACGGGCACTGCCGGCCGTTCGACAGCCAAGCCACCGGCACCATGTTCTGCGACGGCGCCGGGGTTCTCGTCCTCAAACGGATGAGCGCTGCCCTATCGGACGGCGACCGGATATATGCCGTCATCCGCGGGACGGCCAAAAACAACGACGGGGCCAACAAGGCCAGCTTTCTGGCGCCGAGCGTCAAGGGGCAGGCCCGGGTCATCGCCATGGCCCAGGCCCAGGCGAACGTGCTCCCGCAGGACATCTCCTACATCGAGGCGCATGGAACCGGAACGCCCCTGGGGGACCCCATCGAGGTCGAAGCGCTGACCAAGGTGTGGCGCGCGCAGACCGACCAGAAGCAGACGTGCTGGCTCGGGTGCATAAAAGGCCACATCGGCCACCCGACAATCGCAGCCGGCGTCGCCGGCCTCATCAAGGCATCGCTCTGCCTCTACCATGAAAAAATACCGGGGACCCTTCATTTTCGCTCACCGAACCCCCAAATCGACTTCGACAACAGCCCGTTCAAAGTGGTTGAGCGGCTGACTCCCTGGCCCCGCGCGAACAAACGCAGGGTCGCCGGCGTCAGTTCGTTCGGGTTCGGGGGCA
>CAZEKN010000026.1:0-15322 GCA_964512755.1 uncultured Desulfatibacillum sp.
CAGCCGGTCGGGCGCCACCAGCGAACCCGCCTGCTTGACATGGTCGCCCAGAACGCCGCGCAGGGCTGCGTGCAGGAGATGGGTGGCGGTGTGGTTGCGGGCCGTCGCCTCCCGCGCGGCGGCATCCACCAGGAGGGTCAGGGTGTCGCCCTTGCGCAGGCGGCCGGATCGCAGGCGGCCCTTGTGGATGATCAGGCCGGTCGGGTCTTTCAGGGTGGCGCTCACCTCCATCTCGCCCTCCGGCCCGATGATGCGCCCGATGTCGCCGACCTGGCCGCCGGATTCGGCATAGAACGGGGTGCGCTCGGTGACCACGGACACCTCGCTGCCGGCGCCCGCTTCGAGGATCTCCTGATCATCGGCGACCAGCAGCACGGCGCGCGACTCGCCCGTCAGCAGGTCGTACCCCGTGAATTCGGGTCTGAATCCGCTGGCCGAAAGGCTCTTGTAAGCATCGCCGATCCGGGTGAACGCCGCGACGGTGCGGGACTTGGCCCGCTGCCCCTCCATTTCGCGGTCGAAGCCCTCCATGTCCAGGGTCATCTGTTCATCGCGCACCACGTCGCGCACGATGTCCGCGGGAAAACCGAAGGTATCATAGAGCTTGAAGATGACCGATCCCGGCACTTCGGTCCGGCCGCCCGCCTTGAGCTCCGCCAGGGTTTCGTTCAGCAGCTTCAAACCGGTGTCCAGGGTGTTCAAGAACCGCTGTTCCTCGTTGACGATGACGTTGGTGATGAACGCTTCGGCGTCGCTCAGCTCGGGGTAGGCCGGCCGCATGAGGCCGCAGACCACCCGGGCGGTTTCGTGCAGGAAGGGGCGGGTCAGGCCGATGTTGCGGCCGTAGCGGATCGCGCGGCGCATGATGCGCCGCAAGACATAGCCGCGCCCCTCGTTCGAGGGCAGAATGCCGTCGCCGATCAGGAATACGGCGGCGCGGCTGTGGTCCGCAATAACCTTCATGGCAACGTCGGCGGCTTCGCGCTGACCGAACGCCGTTCCGGTCATCTCCTCGGTCCGGCGGATGATGGGCCGGATGAGGTCCGTGTCGAAATTCGTGTTCACGTTCTGCACGACGGAGGTGATGCGTTCCAGGCCCATGCCGGTGTCGATGCTGGGCTTGGGCAGCGGCGTCATGGACCCGGACGCATCGCGGTTGAACTGCATGAACACGAGGTTCCAGATCTCCAGAAACCGGTCGCAGTCACAGCCGACGGCACACTCCGGCCGCTGGCAGCCGTAAGCTTCGCCGCGGTCGATGATGATCTCCGAACAGGGCCCGCAGGGGCCGGTGTCGCCCATGGACCAGAAGTTGTCCTTCTCCCCGAAGCGCACGATGCGACCGTCCGGCAGCCCCACCGCGCTGCGCCACAGTCCATAGGCCTCGTCGTCATCGAGGTAGATCGATGCGTAGAGTTTATCGGCCGGCAGCCGGTAGCCGTTGGTGAGCAGATCCCAGGCGAACACGACCGCCCGCTCCTTGAAATAGTCGCCGAACGAGAAATTGCCCAGCATCTCGAAAAACGTGTGATGACGCGCGGTGTAGCCCACGTTCTCCAAGTCGTTGTGCTTGCCGCCCGCCCGTACGCATTTCTGGGAGGTCGTGGCCCGCAAGTAGTCGCGCTTCTCCTCGCCCAGAAACACGCGCTTGAATTGCACCATGCCCGCGTTGATGAACAGCAGGGTCGGGTCGTCGTGCGGGACCAGCGACGAACTGCGAACCACCTGATGGCTATGGTGTTTGAAATAGTCGAGAAACGTCCTGCGCGCGTCGTTGCCGGTCATTGAATCACTCCTCCCCCTGAGCGTCCTTGCCCTTCGCTCCCAGCCCCAGCGCCTCGCGGGTCTTGCCGTAGATCGTATCGAAGATGTCGGGATGATCGGTCAGGAACCGTTTGACGTTTTCCCGGCCCTGGCCGATGCGCTCGCCGCCGAACGAGTACCAGGCACCGCTTTTTTCGATGATGCCTTGCTCGGCCGCCGCGTCGATCAGGTCCCCGATTCGCGAAATGCCTTCGCCGTAAATGACGTCGAATTCGGCTTCCATGAAAGGCGGTGCCAGCTTGTTCTTGACGACCCGCACGCGGGTGCGGCTGCCGATGATGTCCTGGCCTTCTTTGAGGGTGCTCGTCCGGCGGATATCCAGGCGCACCGAGGCGTAAAATTTCAGCGCGTTGCCGCCGGTGGTGGTCTCCGGATTGCCAAAAACGACCCCGATCTTCATGCGCATCTGGTTGATGAAGATGACGCAGGTGTTGGTCTTGCTGATGGTGCCGGTGAGTTTGCGCAGCGCCTGAGACATCAGACGCGCCTGCAGCCCCATGTGGGCGTCCCCCATCTCACCCTCGATTTCAGCCCGCGGAACCAGCGCCGCGACCGAATCGACGACCAGCACATCGATGGCACCGCTGCGCACCAGCATGTCGGCGATCTCCAGGGCCTGCTCGCCGGTATCGGGCTGCGAGACGAGCAGCTCATCGCAATTGACGCCGAGTTTCTTGGCGTAGACGGTGTCCAGAGCGTGTTCGGCGTCGATGAACGCGGCGATGCCGTCCTGCTTCTGGGCCTCGGCCACCGCATGCAGCGCCAACGTGGTCTTCCCGGAAGCCTCCGGTCCGAAGATTTCCACGACCCGGCCGCGCGGAAGCCCCCCGATGCCCAGCGCCTTGTCGAGCGCCAGCGAACTGGTGGAAATGACCGGAACGCTCACGATCGGCCGGCTGCCAAGCTTCATGATGGACCCCTTGCCGAACTGCCGCTCCACCTGGATCATCGCGCTCTCGAGCGCCTTTTGCTTGTCGGTGGACACCGTCATTGACTCCTCCTTTTTCCTGCCCTTGGCGTTGTTCAAGGCCGTTAGCCCTCCTCACCGGTCCGTTTTCGTGCTCCGGATTTTGAATTTGGCCCGGGCTGGTCCGCACTCCGTACCGGGCTCAAGTCGTTCCCCTCAACAGCGCCCTTGCCAGTGCCGTGTACACGGCCCCCCCGGGCTGCAGATCGCTCTGGAACAAAACCACCTCCCGCACCGCGAAGCTGCCGAAGCGCTGCGTCGAATAAGCGCTCAGGACGTCGGCGAGCGCGCCGCCCAGGGCACCTTCGCCGAACCGGCCGAGCGTCAGGTGGCCGTGGAAGCTGCGCGGCTCCCGTTCGAATCCAGAGGCGGCCAACCGGTCGTCCACCTCCCGCTGCAGCCCCTCCAACGCGGCGATCGCCCCTGAGAGTCCGGCCAAGAGGACCCGCGGCCGCCGCATTCCCGGAAACACGTCGATGCCTTCGGCCATCAGCTCGAAAACGTCGTGTTCGGCCGCCGCAGCACGCAAGGCCATCGCCACGATGGGCACCCGATCCGCCGGAATGTCGCCCAGGAATTTCAGCGTCAGATGCAGATTCCCCGGCCGGGTCCAGCGCGCCCGCAGCCCGCGCTGGCCGAGTTCCGCTTGAACCGCCGCAAGGGCCTTCAGAAGGTCTGCAGGAAGTTCCGTGGCCACGAAAGCGCGCAGGGTACCGGACGCCCGCTGGTTCACGTTCATGTGGTCGGCAGGGTGAATTGGGGTTCGCCCAAGCGGAGCCGGCCCTGCCGGATCCAGCCTTTCAACGTTTCGGCGATCTCGCGCGCCTTGACGATGCTGGACAGCGGAACGGTCGGGACCGATTTGCCCTGAAAGCGTATAGCGCCGCTCTTGAGTTCCGCATAACTCACCTGCCCGAGGCTTTTAACCGCTCCGGCCGGATAGTCCTGCCCGTAATCGACGATCTGGGTGAAGATTTCATCATCCGAGATTCCGGTGAAGGCGGCGATTTCCTCGTTAAGGAGCGGAATGGGGATCCCAAGGCCCACCGCCAGCGAGCATCCGTAGCCCTGGATGCCGACGCCCACCAGGAAGTTCGAGTTCATCTGCTTCAAATCGCCCATCACCCATAGGGTTCCGGCCGCTCGAACCGGAACTCCCTTGGCGGTGCGCTTCACCGCCGGTTGGTGCTGGGTGCCGTGCCAGGTCACATATCCCACCCCGCCGCCCAAAAAAATACGGCTCCCCAGACCGATGGTCCGATAATACGGATCGTTGAACAGCGGGCTCAGCTGGCCGGCGGAGCAATAATTGGCGTTGCCGGCTCCCGGTTTAAGCGTCCCCATGTAAGTGTATACGGTGCGATTCGAGAGGTTCACCGCGCAATTGTAGTTCTGATACCCGTTGCGGGGATTGCACAGGGTCGCTTGGGGCAGCGTGCGCAGGGTGACCTCTTTTTCCACGCGACGGTTGGGGTAGCAGTCCGTCCCGTAACCTTCGGCAACCAGGTGCACGGCCCGGCCGTCCAACAGATCCTGAATGACGTGTCCGCCTCCGTAGCTGAACTCCCCAGGGTAGACTTTGTTCAGCGGATCGTCCTCGGCCGGCTCGGTCGCGCCGATATAGCAATCGACCGCAGCCAGCCCGGCATAGGCCGGTACCCGGTTGAGCCAGACCCGGGAGGCTTTGATCGGCGGCGTCGAGTGGCCGAAGTTGATGAACGCGCCGGAAGAGCACATGGGAGCGAAGGTGCCGGTGGTGACGACATCCACGCGCCGGGCAGCTTCCACGGGCCCTTCGGTCTTCACGATGTCGATGATCTCCTCGGCGGTGACGACCACGACGTCGCCGGATTGGATTCTGGCGTTGATCTCCTGAACGGTTTTCGTGATCCGGTGCTTCTTCATGTCATCCTGCCTGGCCGGAAATACTTTTGACGGAGTCGAGCTTAAGCATCACGTTGTCCTGGATCCAGTGGGGGTCCCACCATTCGATGGGATCCACGAACAGGTGATGAATCAAAATGCTGAAATGCAAGTGATCGCCGGCGGCCAGCCCGGTGCTGCCGGTGTGGCCGAGGATCGCCTCTTTGGCCACGCGCTCGCCCGCCTTCACGGCGATCTGGCTCAGGTGGGAATACATGCTGAAGAGGCCGAACCCGTGGTCCACGATGACGGTCTGACCGTAAATGCCGATGAACCCGGTGAAGACCACCACTCCGCTGTTGGCCGCCGGGATCGGCGAGCGGGCGAGCGAGGCCAGGTCCACACCCAAATGGTCCTGCTGATCGATTTCCTTCCCCTCGTAGAGATAGGTGCGGTGATCGGCAAATCCGGCGCGCGGCGCGGAATTGGGAAGCCGCAGAAACGCCCCCTTCCAGAGCATGGCGTTTTCGGTCTTGCGAGTCGCTGCGACAATTTGTTCATAGTTCGTCTGGCGCAGGTCGCGGTTGATGAAAAGAAACCGATCCTTCAAGGATGCGTTCGGCTTGGCCGGCAGCAGCGCCTGAAACTCCGGCAATATTTGGTTGATGAAACCGTCGCTGACCTGCAGGGCGTCTTTCTTGAATGCTTTCTTGCGGAAATGATACGGCCAGCGCGCACGACCGCTGTTCCCGGCCGCATCCTGTGCCTCCAGCACAACCTCGGCGCCAGGCCCCTGCAGATGACTCATGCCAAAGAAGGCGATGTGGATGGCTTTGTCGGGGTAATAGCCGCTGAAACCCGGGAAAAAATGGCCGCCCGCCCGCACCCCGCTGCTCGGGCAGGGCTCGGAGAGCCGATAGATCGCCAGCCCGGCCCCGCCTTGGTTGACGTAATTCTGCGGGGTCAGGTTCTCGATCACCGGCGGTCGCGTATCGATGACGACTTCCGTTTGCAGATCGGTGAGGTTGCCGTGCCACCAGTTGCGCCACGAATGGTCCCAAAGGGCCACCCGCAGCAGCGCTTTGCCGTCGGTAAGCCCCAGGGCGGCCGGATCGATTTTTATCCGGGTCGTTTCCCGCTGCGTTTTTTCCAGCCCCAGCACGCCGGAGGTGGGAAACGCGATGTCGGCCAGCACCAGGTCCTTGCCGTCTTTGTTCAGCACGACATTCAGCCGGCGCAGGCCGCTTTGGAGATCGGCGACCGTCAGCGGCATCTCCGCCAACTTGCCCAAATAGAGAGGCGATTTCACGTCCCACTGAACCTGTGGAGGCTCGCCCTCCAGCCGCAAGGCAACCCACCAGACGATGACGACCGCCAGAACCAAACCAATGGCGGTCGCTAACCGCAACCCCCAATTTCCGCCCATCTTGCGCGCCTTTTCCACGCCGGCCATCCTTGATCGATAGAGGCTGAAAAATAAACATTTCCTATTACCAAGCCACCGAATGATAGTCAACTGCGCTTGACTTTTGTAGGCCTGGAAGGTAGTTGCTCCCCCATTGGTTCATTTTTCCGGGCTCGGGGCTGCTCCCGAAACGGAGCAAAATGAGTTCGCGGGCGGCATGACGGTATCCCTTCACATTTTCAGTCGATCCTGGAAACGCATCGTCCTGATCGTTTTCTTCGTGACGGTCGGCATCGCGGCGACCGCTTATTTCGGGTATCGACGGCTGTCTCCATTGCCGGGACTGGCGGTCCCCTCCACCACGGGGCTGGAAGCGGTGGTGGTTGAACGCGTTCACCAGTCAGCCACCCGCGAAGGGCGTACCGAGTGGAGCCTGGATGCCGCCACGGGACAGTATCGTCTGTCAGAGAAAAAGGTGTTGCTGACCGATCTTTTTGTGACGTTCTTCACCCGCGACGACCAGAAGGTATATCTCACTGCACGCCACGGAACCGTGATGACAGACTCCCATGACATGGAGGCGCATGGAAACGTCGTGATTTACAACGACACCTATCGCCTGGAAACGGAGAAGATGACCTATTCGCATGGTTCCCGGATTATTACATCCGATGACCCGGTGAGGATCAAAGGACAAGCCGGTGACCTGACGGCGGACTCCTTGACGATGGACCTGAAAGCCAACCGCCTGGTGATGAGAGGCCATGTCCGCGGAACGTTGGTTTCTAGCCAAACACCCTGAACGATGCGCCACTGTCTGGCTCGCCAGGGCCATGCTCGCGGCGGTCTATTGGACGATGATCGCCATTGGAGCGGCGGACTCCGGGAGCCCAGTTGAGGCCGGGCTCCCACATCCCGTCCGCATCCAGTCCGAGCTGCTGGAGGCCGAAATGGACGCCGACACCGTTGAATTCAGCGGTGCGGTGCACGTGGATGGCGACGGATACACGATCACCGCCGACCGCCTGACGATCCAGTTTCAGCAGGGTTCCATCGACCGGAATCGGCTGGCTGGAACGATCTCCGCAAAGGAGATCTCCCGCATGACGGCTCGAGGCCGCGTTCGATTCCAAACCGACACGCTGACGGCCGACGCCGAGCAGGCGGTTTATGAGCCCGATACCGGGCGGATCTGGCTGGACCCAGCGCCCGCGGCCGAAGTCTCGCCAGCAGGCGAACGGGCGGCTGCACCGCGAGGCCGTTCGGCCCAGGCACCCGGCCGGCCGCCCGCCTTGCGGGTCCGGGTCACCCTCTTGCCGGGAGCTGCCCAGTAGCCGCAAGCAATCGGTCCAAGGCCGCCTGCCGCATGGTTGCATTTTTTTGCCAGAGCCACTAAAATGGCTGCTTGAAGAACCCGAGAGGACGACCCGATCGTGATAGGATTCAATCGGCCGCAGGCGAGCAAGCGTTTTCGTTGGATGACCCAGATGGTTCGGAAGAGACAATGACCGTCCTGCGTGCCGTGGATCTGATCAAAACCTATGGCGGCCGCCACGTCGTCAACGGCGTCAACCTCGATGTCAACAGCGGCGAGGTCGCCGGACTGCTGGGACCAAACGGTGCCGGCAAGACGACGACGTTTTACATGGCCATCGGCTTGGTTAAGCCGGATGGAGGGCACATATTCCTTGACGAGGAAGATATCACGGGTTACCCTATGCACGTTCGTGCCCGGCGCGGCGTGGGATATCTGCCGCAGGAAACCTCGGTCTTCCGCAAGCTATCGGTTCGCAAGAACATCTTGGCCATTCTGGAGCTCCAGCCGTTGTCGCGGGAGGAACGGCACCAACGCGCGGATCAACTCTTGGAAGAGCTGGGCATCCGCCACCTGTCCGACCAGGTGGCCAATGTACTTTCCGGTGGCGAGAAACGGCGGTTGGAAATAACGCGTGCGCTGTCGACCAACCCGGCGTTCATGCTGTTGGACGAGCCGTTTGCCGGAATCGACCCGCTGGCGGTGGCCGATATCAAGGCGATCATCGGGCACCTCAAGCAACGGGGCATCGGCATACTGATTTCGGATCACAATGTGCGCGAGACGCTCGGCGTCTGCGACAAGGCGTATATCATGGTAGACGGGAAGGTGATCGAGTCCGGCGCACCGCAGTCTATTGTATGCAGCGAAGCGGTCTGCCGCTCCTACCTGGGAGACGACTTCAGGCTCTGATATGGCGCTGGAACTAAGACAACAACTGAAACTCACCCAGCAGTTGATCATGACGCCGCAGTTGCAGATGGCGATCAAACTGCTGCAGCTTTCCCGTCTCGAGTTGATGGACGCCATCCACCGGGAGCTGGAAGAAAACCCCGCCCTGGAAGAGGTAGCCGAAAGCTCGGGAGAAGAGTCGATCGGCGAATCCTTTGAAGCAGTGGAAACGCCGCTGAATGAAATCCCGGCATCCCCGGAAGTCCCCGCCGCGGACGGTAAGGGCCGCGAGGAATTCGACTGGAGCGGCTTTCTGGATGACTTCACTACCCCCTCGCGCGTGCCAGTGGAAACCGAAGATCGTGAAGCGCCGAAATATGAGGCGTTTATCACGCGCAAGGAATCCCTGAACGACCACCTGTTGTGGCAGTTCCTCATGACCAAGCCGAGTCGCGAGGACGAGGGCATTGCCAGCCTGATCATCGGCAACCTGAACAAGGACGGCTACCTCCAGGTGTCGGTAGAGGAAATCGCCGCAGCCGCTGGCGCCGAGTTGGAGCAGGTTGCGGCGGTTCTGTCTCTGTTGCAGACCTTTGACCCGATCGGGGTGTGCGCACAAGACCTGAGAGAGTGCCTGCTGATCCAGGCCCGCTATCTGGGGTTCGACCGCTCGATCATCACCGACATTATTTCCGAGCATCTGCCCAATCTGGAGAAGAAGAATTACAAGGCCATCTGCAAAGCCCTTAAGATCAGCATGGAGGAGGTCGTCTCGGCCGTGGGCATCATCAAGGCCATGGAGCCGCGGCCAGGAAGACAGTTCAGCGACGACAATCCACAGTATATCATCCCCGACATCTACGTCTACAAGATGGAAAACGATTTCGCCATCGTGCTGAACGACGACGGCATGCCCAAGCTGCGTGTGAACTCGCTTTTCAGACGTTCGGTGGGACGCGGCCGGCGCGTCGGCGGAGAAGCCGAGGATTACATCCAGGATCGGGTGCGCTCGGCCGCCTGGTTGATCAAAAGCATCCACCAGCGCCAGAAGACGATCTACCGCGTCATGGAAAGCATCCTGCGCTATCAGCGGGAGTTTTTTGAAAACGGCATTGCCCACCTGAAGCCGATGGTTCTGAGGGATGTCGCCCAGGACATCGGCATGCACGAATCCACGATCAGCCGCGTCACCACCAACAAATACGCCTATACGCCCCAGGGCATCTTTGAGCTGAAGTATTTCTTCAACAGTTCGATCAAACGCGACGAGGGGGGCGCCATCGCGTCCGCCAGCGTCATGGAAAAGATCCGGCAGTTGATCGCGTCCGAGGACCCCAAGCGGCCGCACAGTGACGACAAGATCGCCCAAATGCTAAAACGCGAGAACATCCAAATTGCTCGCCGGACCGTCGCCAAATACCGCGAAATGATGAGGGTGCTGCCCTCCAACAAGCGCAAGGAAATTTGAGGAGGTCTTCTCTATGCAGACATCGGTGACCTTCAAGAACCTGGATCCTTCCGAACACCTTAAGTCGTATGTGACCGAAAAGCTGAACCGCTTCGACAAACTGCTCGACAACCCGGCGGAGGCCGGCGTCGTGCTGATCGTCGAAAAGCACCGGCATATCGCCGAGGTCAACATTACCGGTGACCGAATCAATATAAACGGCAAGGATGAAACCGGCGACATGTACTCGGCCATCGACATGGTACTCGACAAACTTGAAAAGCAGCTCAAGCGCAGCAAACAGAAAATTCGTGAACGCCGCGCCAGTGCCAAGGGTCAAACCCGGACCATCCGTGAAGAAGGGCCTCAGATGACGGATGAAGACGCTGCCCCCCAAATCAAGGTCGAAAGCATCGACTATAAGCCGATGGACATCGAGGAAGCGGTGCTGCAAATGGATTTGGCCGATCAGGGGTTCCTGGTGTTTACCAACGCCCGATCGTCACAGATCAATGTGCTCTACCGCCGCAAAGACGGGCATTACGGCCTTATTCAACCCCGAAGCTGAACGGCTGCGGTTGCCGCGCGGCCAGCGCCCGGTTCGAAGGTACGCGCCTCCGGCAACCGGTTCGTTTCAGGCGAAATGACCATGAAAATCCTCGATGTGCTGCAACCGGAAGCCATTCTTCCGGAGCTAAAATCTCAAACCAAGCCGGAGGTGCTCGAAGAACTATCTGCACCCGTTGCGCAGTTGGCCCAGGTCGACCCGGCTGCACTGGTACGCGTCTTGCTTGAACGAGAACGCCTGGGCAGCACCGGCATCGGCGGCGGCATCGGCATCCCACACGGCAAACTCCCGAATTTGAACCAGTTGATGATCGGATTCGGCCTGAGTCGAAAGGGGGTGGATTTTGAATCGCTGGACGGTGCACCGACGCGTCTTTTTTTCCTGCTGGTCACCCCGGAGAACTCCACCGGCCTCCACCTGAAGCTGCTGGCCCGCATTTCGCGAATCCTTAAAAACGAACCGTTCAAGGAACGGCTGCTGCAGGCCACCAGCCGAGAGCAGATCTACGGCGTCATTAAAGAGGAGGACGAGGAGTTTTAATCGTCACCTGCGGCGACCGGACGTGGACCAACTACCCCTTCTCATCGTCACCGGACTGTCGGGCTCCGGAAAAAGCACCGCTCTCGCGGCACTGGAGGACGTCGGCTTCTTCTGCGTCGACAACATGCCGGTGGCGCTGCTGCCGAGCTTCATGGAAATGCCGTCCCCCAGGGAATCGGAGGCCGCCGGCATTGCGTTCGGTATGGATCTGCGGGAGAAAGGGTTCGTTGCCGGCTACGACCGGGTCATGGCGGCCATGCGGGCGCAGGGGTTTCGATTCGAACTCATGTTCCTGGAAGCCGGCGAGCAGGTGCTGGTCCAGCGTTTTAGCGCCACACGCCGCCAACATCCGCTGGCCCGGGGGCAGGGCCTCATAGCGGGGATCCGCGTCGAGCAGCAGCTGCTGCAGACCCTTCGTGCCGCCGCGGACCACGTGATTGACTCCACCCGCCTCAACGTCCATGAACTCAAACAGAAGGTGGTCCGTATCGTCACTGGTCAGCGCGCACTGGAGTCTCTGCAGGTGCACGTTATTTCGTTCGGCTTCAAGTATGGCCTGCCGCCGGAGGCCGACCTGGTGATCGATGTCCGCTTCCTGGCGAATCCCTTTTTTGTTCCGGAATTGAAGGCGTTGGACGGAGAGGATACGGAGATTCGAGAGTTTGTTCTAAAAACGCCCGATGCGGCGGCGCTGATTGCCAAATACACCGACTTGATCGATTTCCTGCTTCCGTTGTACGAAAAAGAAGGCAAGACCCAACTCAACCTTGCCGTCGGCTGCACCGGGGGCCGGCATCGGTCCGTCGTGATGGCCCGAGCCTTTTTCGACCATATTGCGGTGCGCCGCCGTCGCGTCGAGTTGATCCACCGGGATATCCACCAACCACAATAGTCCGAGCGGCCGTGCAAGCTGGGTGTTGGAAGGACGTTTATGATCGGAATCCTCATCGTCACTCACAGTCAGTTGGGCGAAGCCCTCGTCGATGCGGCGGAATTCATCTTGGGCAGCCGGTCGCCCGGGGTGGTTTCCGTCTCCATCGATCTCAACCAAAACGTGGACCGTCTGCGGGAACGGGTGGCGGCCGGTGTCAAAAAAGTCGCGCATGATGACGGCGTGCTGATTCTGACGGACATGTTCGGAGGCACACCGTCCAACATCAGCTACTCCTTTCTGGAAGAGGGACGCGTTGAAGTCCTCTCGGGAGTCAACCTGCCGATCCTGGTCCATGCCCTGGACAACCGCGGCCGTATGCCCCTGGGACAACTGGCTGCATCCCTGGAGGCCTTTGGCAAGAAGAGCATCACCCTCGCCAGCGGCATTCTGAAGGGCAACAAACGGAGCTGAGGGTGGCGGAATGGGAGCTCAGCCGCGCCATGCCGGCGGACATTGAAGCGCTGGTGGCTCTCGATAGGTGCTGCTTCGAGTGGCCGTGGGGCCGGCTTTCATTCGAGGGCGAACTGTCTGCCGCGGCGGCAGACAACCGGGTGGTTTGGACGGAAACAACCGCAGGGAAAAAGCGGATCATCGGCTACATTTTTTTTCGCTTCATCGCGGGAGAGGTGCAGATTTTTCGGATCGCGGTAGACCCGATGTGGCGACGCCAGGGCATCGGCACGCGGCTGATCGCCGAGTGTTTAAACGCCGCGCAGGCCGCGGGGCTATCGACGGCCGTTCTTGAAGCTCGACCCTCCAACACCGAGGCCATCGAGCTGTATCGAAAATTCGGTTTCCACGCGGCCGGAACGCGTCGCGGATATTACTCGAATCGTCACGAGGATGCGCTGATTCTGAAACGAACGTTAATCTTCTAAGGAGGGTCTATGGCAGTCAAGGTTGGCATCAACGGATTTGGAAGAATTGGACGCCTGTTGTTCCGAGCGGCGGCGAAGAACCCGAAAATCCAGATAATCGCCATCAACGATCTCACGAACTCCGAAACCATGGCGCATTTGCTGAAATACGATTCGGTTCACGGCACCATGGATGTCGAGGTTTCCGCCAAAAGCGACGCCATCGAAGTCGGCGGGCAGGCCGTCGCCATTCGCTCGGTGCGGGATCCTGAAAAAATCGACTGGAAATCCCTGGGAGTGGACATTGTCGCGGAGTGCACCGGGCTGTTCACCAAGCGCGATGACGCCGCCAAGCACCTGACTGCGGGCGCCCGCAAAGTCATCATCTCCGCTCCGGCGACCAACCCGGACATCACGATCGTCATGGGCGTGAATTCCCACCGGTACGATCCGAAGCAGCACCATATCATTTCCAACGCATCCTGTACCACCAACTGCCTGGCGCCGGTGGCGAAAGTCCTGCATGAAAACTTTAAAATCAAACGGGGGCTCATGACGACCATTCACTCCTATACCGGAGACCAGCGGCTGCTCGATTTTCCGCACAAAGACCTGCGCCGCGCCCGTTCCGCCGCACTCTCCATGGTCCCCACCACCACCGGCGCCGCCAAGGCCGTCGGGCTGGTCTTGCCGGAGTTGGCCGGCAAGCTGAATGGGCTGGCGGTTCGCGTGCCCACTCCGAACGTATCCCTGGTCGATTTGGTCGTCGCCATCGACAAGAGCGGCGTCACCGTCTCCGAGGTCAACGCCGCGTTGAAGCAAGCCTCCGAAGACGCTCTAAAGGGCATCCTCGGGTACAGCGAAGCCCCGCTCGTATCTTCAGATTTTAACGGCTGTGCGCTGTCGTCGATCGTCGACGCGCCAACCACCTATGTTATCGACGAAATGGTCAAAGTCCTGTCTTGGTACGACAACGAGACCGGATATTCCACCCGCATGGTGGATCTGGCGGCGATGATCGGAGAACAGCTTTAAAGACGGCCCACTATCGAATAAGGAGGCTTTCACTTTGCGAAAACCGCTGATTGCCGGCAACTGGAAAATGTACAAGACCCCCGCGGAGGGGATTGATTTTGTCCGCCAACTGGCCCCGCTGGTTGATGGAACCAACGATCGGGACATCATGATCGCGCCGGCCTTCCCGGCGTTGGAGGCGGTCGCCGGCGCTCTGAAGTCGACATCCATTGCGCTGGGTGCTCAAGACCTGTTCTGGGAGGCCGAGGGGGCCTATACCGGGCAGGTCGCACCCCGGATGTTGGTTGCCTGCGGCTGCCGTTACGTCATCATCGGCCACTCCGAACGCCGGCAGTACTTCGGGGAAACCGATGAAACCGTTCGCCGTAAGCTCCAAGCGGCAGTGCAGGCGGGACTCATCCCGGTGGTGTGTGTCGGCGAAACGGAAAATGAGCGGGAAGCCGGGCAAACCTTTCCGATTCTTGACAAACAGATTCAGAATGGTTTAGAAGGATTATTTACAAATGAGCTGGCTTCACTGGTCATCGCTTACGAGCCGGTGTGGGCCATCGGCACCGGCAAAACCGCCACCGCCGTACAGGCCCAGGAAGCCCACCGGTTTATCCGCGCGCAGGTCGCACAGTTGGTGGGCTCACCGCTGGCCGAAGCGATGCGGATCCTTTATGGCGGCAGCGTCAAGCCGGAAAACATCTCCGAACTCATGGCCATGGCCGATATCGACGGCGCCCTGGTTGGAGGGGCCAGCCTGAAGCCGGATTCATTCAGCAGAATCGTAAAATTCAACTACACGTAGCGAGGTGGCGGAAGCCGTCCTATGACAGTCTTACTGGTAATCATTCATGTGGTGGTGTGTGTTGCGCTGATCATGATCGTGCTTCTGCAGACCGGAAAAGGAGCCGACATCGGCGCGGCCTTCGGAGGAGGATCCAGCAACACGCTTTTCGGAACCAGCGGTGCGTCCACTTTTTTGAGCAAGGCGACGACCGTGGCGGCCATCGTATTCATGCTGACGTCGCTTTCGCTGGCCTATCTGACCAGCCAACGGCCGACCAGTTCGATCGTTACCGAAGTCCCGGCCGCTGTCGAAACCAAAACCCCGGACGCCGCACCAGCCCCGGCTGCACCTGAATCCAAACCTGACGCACCGGCCAAGTCCCAGTAGTGCGGACATGAATCGAGGTCTTTTTGCCCAAGTGGTGGAACCTGGTAGACACGCTATCTTGAGGGGGTAGTGGGGAGACCCGTGCCGGTTCAAGTCCGGCCTTGGGCACCATCTGCAGTGAATCATGAAGGGTTCCAGTAGGTTACTGGGACCCTTCGTGTTTCATTTGCAGATATTTGCAGTTAGGGTACAGAAAAAGGAACAATTTTCCCCTTCCCTGCCCTGCCCGCGAGGGCCGCCTCCAGACCCGCCCGGCCCTCGCCCGGAACCCAGTGGCCGTAGATATCCATTCTTGCGATTTCGGGTGAATGCGTGATAGGTGGTGGCACTTCCCCAAACACACGCAAAAGACAAAACTATTTCTTCAACCATCCCAAGGAACTTCTTCGATGACCCTCACCAAAGATGCCCTCGTAAACGAAGTGGCCAAGGCAAACGGTTACCCTCGCAATCGGTCTGTTGAACTAATCGAAACTCTCCTCGAACTCATCAAATCAAAGCTCGTTTCAGGGGA
>CAZEKN010000027.1:0-15097 GCA_964512755.1 uncultured Desulfatibacillum sp.
TAAATCAGCCGGATCCCGCCGCCGTCCACCGCGAAGGCCTCGCTCGGGATGGCGCGGATAAAGCGCAGCTCCTGCCGGCATTGGCGGTAGACGTCCTCGAAGTCCCGACCGAAGCTCTGAATGTCGATGTAGAATACGGTGATCTCGGTTTGCGGCCGGAGGGATTTGATCCGCCGGGCGGCGCGCAAAGCGGCTCCGCAGCAGAATCGTGAGCACCACAGATGGCCCAGTTTGGCATCGCGGCTGCCGACGCATTGGATAAACGCCATGCGCTGCGGAGCGGAGCCGTCCGACGGCCGGTTGAGCGCGCCCTGCCGACGCAGCTCGTGCTCCAATTCCAGCAATGTGACGACGTTCGGGAAAACCCCATGGCCATAGGCCTTGTCCTTGGGATCGAAGACATCGAATCCGGCGGCGAGCACAACCGCATCAACGGCGGCGGCGGGCGGGGTGGCATCACGCCCGGCTTCCGAGCTTCGGCCGCCGCCGGGCACGGCCTCCTCCGACCGCTCGATCGTGAACTCAAAGCGCTGCGCGGTCCGGCGGAATTCGCCCACCCGGCTTCCGGCATGAATCCGGATCCGGGGATCGGACGTTGCGGCGGCGATCGCTTCGGTGACGAGGCAGGCGCCGCATTTGACGCATCGGTCCGTCGCTTTGCAGGCGAATCGGACGGCGTGGCCGCCGAGCGCTGCGCGGCGTTCCACGAGATCGACCTGGACGCCGAAGCGCGCCAGGGCGCTGGCGGCGGTCAGTCCCCCGATTCCTGCTCCGATCACGAGAACGCGATGCTCCGGCAGGCAGTTTCCCTTCGCCATTACATCCGGGACTTGATGGCGTGCGTCATTTGACAATTTTCAGAATTTCCTTGAAAAGCGGTCCCTCGGCGACTTTCAAAAGCTCGAACAGCGCCGTTTCGACGCTGGTGACGGCAGCGCCGGCCGCGCGCATCTTGTCGAGGCCGATCTGCTTGTTCTCCGGGGTGCGCGACGAACACGCATCGGCGACGATTTCCACGTGGCAGCCTCGGGCCAGAAGCTCCCGCGCCGTCTGGTAGACGCAGACATGCGTTTCGATGCCGGCCATCAGGACGTTGCGGGCGGCCCCGGCGCGCAGGGCGTGCAGGAACTCCTCGGAGGCGCAGCAACCGAAGCTGAATTTGCTGATGGGTTTAACGCCCGAAAGGTGGGCGGCGATTTCAGGAACAGTGGCTCCCAGACCTTTCGGGTTCTGTTCGGTGACCAGGATCGGAACGTTCAAGACGCGCGCGCCCTGGACCAGCTGTTGCGCCCGGACCAGAAGCTCCTCGCGGGCGTGCATTGCCCGCACCAGCTTTTCCTGGATGTCGACGATGACCAGCAGCGTGTCCGCGCAAGTGAGCATGGCAGTCCTCCTGTTCATAAGCGGCCGGATGTTATCGCTGGATTAGGTTTGGCGGGCGGCGGAACGATTCTATCGACCCGAATCGAAAACGCAGACGCTGCACCATCTTGAGACCTGCAGCCAGCCCTCGCGGCGCTCGGCGGTCTGGCGGCGGTCTTCGGTCCGGCGTCGTTCCCGGCCGCCGTGAAGAAAATAGAGGCGACCGGCATCGCGGCGCTTGTCTGCGCCCGAGCGTCTCTCTATCCCCGAACGCTCGATCCAGGCGCTGTTCGAGGATGAGGACGGTGCCGTCGCCACTTCAGGCAAAGAACCCTTCACTGCGCCACCATCCACGCCGGCATTCCGTGCCGTTCCGGTTCGGCCCCATCGCCGAAGGGATCCCAACAAGATAGAAGCACCATCATTGCGGCGAAGTGTTCGGAAAGCTCAAAGGTCCTTGATTTTATACGAGTTCGGCTCGGTTCTGTCAACCCCCAAACCGATCCGGAATTAAGGCCTTGCCAGGGAACGGATGGCTTTGATAAAGAAAAGCCATGCAGTCGCCGGATCGTCCTGAATGCCCGCATCCCCCGGAGCCGATGATTTGCCTGCGGGATGTGCACAAGTGGTATGGGGATCTGCATGTCTTGAAAGGCATTGACCTGTGCGTCGAAAAGCAGGAGCGCATCGTTATTTGCGGGCCTTCCGGTTCGGGCAAATCCACCCTGATCCGCTGCATCAACCGGCTGGAAGACTACCAGCGCGGACGTATCACCATCGACTGCATCGAGCTGAGCGACAACCCTCGCCGCCTCGCGAAGATCCGCGCCGAGGTGGGGATGGTTTTTCAGAGCTTCAACCTTTTTCCGCACCTCAGCATTCTTGAGAATCTGACGTTGGGTCCGATCTGGGTGCGTCGGATGGCCCGGCGACAGGCCGAAGATCTGGCCATAGCCTATCTCGAAAAGGTGCGCATCGCCGATCAGGCGCAGAAGTACCCCGGCCAGCTGTCCGGCGGTCAGCAGCAGCGGGCGGCCATTGCGCGCAGCTTGTGCATGGAGCCCAAGATCATGCTGTTCGACGAGCCGACCTCCGCGATCGATCCGGAAATGAGCAAGGAGGTGCTGGATGTCATGATCGAACTCGCCGCGGACGGTATGACCATGATCGTGGTGACCCACGAAATGGCCTTTGCCCGGCGGGTCGCGCACCGCCTGATCTTCATGGACGAGGGCCGCATCATCGAAGGCAACGCGCCGGAAGAAATTTTTCGTCATCCGCAACACGAACGCACTCGCCGCTTCCTGCGGCAGATCATTCATTAGAAAGGCACCGAAGCCGGAATGAAACCTCATCCGAACCCCGCTGCCGTCGCCGAGATTCTGGCCACCGGCGAAGAGATCCGCACCGGCGCACTGGTGGATTCCAACTCGGCCTTTATCGCCGAACAACTTGAGCTGACCGGCCTGAAAGTGGTGCGGCTGAACGGGGTCGGCGACGAACTGGATCAGCTCACGGCGGTCCTGAAAGAGATCGCCGGCCGCGCCGACGTGTGCGTCGTGACCGGCGGCCTGGGGCCGACTGTCGACGATCTCTCCGCCCAGGCCGCAGCCGCTGCGGCCGGCGTCGGCCTTCAGCCGAATCCGGCTGCTTTGGCGTCGATCGAGGATTTTTTCCGCCGGCGCAACCGGCCGATGAATCCATCCATCCAGAAGCAGGCTGTGCTGCCCGCCGGTGCGGAGGTGCTCTTCAATCCGGTCGGCACCGCTCCGGGATTCCAGCTGAGGATCGGGCGCTGCGGGTTCTTCTTCCTGCCGGGGGTGCCCTTCGAGATGAAACGCATGCTGGCCGACCAGGTGCTGCCGAGAGTCGAGGGGCTGCTGGGCGGTCGCCGGGACGTCCGCCGGATCAAGACCCTCTCCTGCTTCGGGCTGACGGAATCCCTGACCGGCGAGCGGCTCGATGGGCTGGGGACGCAATTCCCCGGCGTTCAACTCGGCCTGCGCGCCCGGTTCCCGGAGATCCAGGTCAAGCTTTACGCCAGCGGTGCGGACGAGGCACGGGTGGCCGATGCACTGAACCAGGCGGCAGTTTGGGCGTGCGAACGATTGGGGGATCTTGTCTTCAGCGACAGCGGAGAGCCGATGGAGGCTGTCGTCGGGCGCCTGCTGCGGGAGCGGAACGCCAGCCTGGCCGTGGCGGAGAGCTGCACCGGAGGGTTGGTCTCGCACTGGCTGACCGAGGTCGCGGGAAGCTCGGACTATTTTCGGCTCGCGGCGGTGACTTACGCGAACGAGGCCAAGGAGCGCATGCTGGAGGTTTCCGAAGAAACCCTGGCCCGGTGCGGAGCGGTGCACCCGGATACCGCCCGGGACATGGCGGAGGGGGTGCGCCGGCTGGCTGGGGCGACCTACGGTATTGCCACCAGCGGGATCGCCGGGCCCGCGGGCGGTTCCGCCGAAAAGCCCGTCGGCACGATCTGCATCGGCCTGGCTGCACCGGGCCGAACCTTCGGATACCGGTTTCAATTTAACTACGGAAGACGCTCGATGAACAAGCAGATGTTCGCCATGAAAGCGCTGGACGTGCTCCGGCGGGAGCTGCTCGGCCTGGCACACACCCCTTAAGATGCTTTTTGCGACGATTCGCCCGTGCAGACACTCCTTTACGCCATCGGTGGTTTGATCCTCACCTACCTGTTCCTGTCGCTGGTTTTCACCTATCTGGTCCAGGAGTATCCGCGCCGGCCATTTCGCGACCCGCCGGATTGGGGCCGGGTCGCGGACACGTCGATTGCGGCGGGTGAGGGCGGCCGGCTGGAGGTGTGGCGCGTCGAGCCCGAGGGGCCGTCGCGCGGGATCGTGGTGTTGGCCCACGGCTGGGGGCGCAACCGGGACCGCATGGTGCAGCGCGCACGCCATTTCGGCCGCTGGGGATTCACCTGCGTGATTCACAGCGCCCGCGATCACGGAGGGTCGAGCCCCCGGCGGTTCATGAACGCAGCGCGCATGGCCGAGGACATCGAAGCGGTTCTGGACTGGATCGGCGAGCCGGTCCTGCTCTACGGCCATTCGGCCGGCGCCGGCGCGGCCATTCTCGCAGCCCACCGCCGCCCCGGGCGGGTGCGCCTGTTGTTTCTGGAAGCCTGCTATGCGGACACCCATGAGGCGCTCTTAAGCCTCTACCGCTGGTTCAACCGTTTCTTCGGACTGGCGTTCGGGCCGCTGATCGTTTTCTGGATGGACCTGTTTTACCGCAACCGGCTGAAAGACGTGAGCCCTGCCCGCCTGGCTCCGTCCCTGAGAATGCCGGTGATGATCATCCATGGGGCCCACGACCGGCGGTTCCCGCTGGCCTTCGCGCTCAGGCTCAGGGACTGCCTGCCGCCCGACCGGGTCGAGCTGTTTGTGGCGGCGGGCGCGCGGCACAGCGAATCCAGTTTCGACCCGGCCTATCCCGCCGCCGTGCGGAACTTCATCGCGCGGCATCTGGGCGGGATGGACGAAGAGGGCGCATGAGTCCTGTGGACCGGCTCATGGCCTGGCTGAAACGATGGACCGGCGCACCGGCCCGCCGGGGCGAGGACGGCCGATGCGCTCCGGCCGCCGGGGAGCCGTGCCCCCCGTCGGCGCGACCGAACGCCGCCGGGAGCATTTCCGGCCGCTCCGCCACGTTCCGTGTCGGCTGGCTCATCGACGGAAGCGGCGGGCCGATCCGCCAGGGGATGCGGATCGATATCACAGACGGTGCTCTCTATCGCATCTCTGAGGATTCCGCGGCGTCCGGCGCCCCGGCCGAACCGCCGAACGATACGGTCGGCGACTTGCGTGATTGCACGGTGATTCCCGGTCTGATCGACAGCCATGTGCATCTGGCGATGGCGGGTACCATGGATGAAGGCCAGCGCATCCGGCTGCGCCAGGCGCCGGTCGAAGTCGTTTTTCGGACGATCCAGGAGAACCTGAGGGAGCATCTGCGCTGCGGGGTGGTGGCCGTTCGGGACGCGGGCGGGGCCCGCGGCAATGCGCTGCGGTTTGCCAAGGGGCCCGGGCGACGCACCGAATCGGCCATAAAGGTCTTTGCAGCCGGCCGGGCCTGGCATCGCCACGGCCGCTACGGCCGGTTCATCGGGCGGCCGCCGGTGGAGGGCTTGAGCCTGGCGGAATCCATTATTCAGGACGGCAGCCCGTGCGATCACGTAAAAATCGTCAATTCGGGCGTGAACAGCCTGACCGAGTTCGGCCGGCGCACCGCGCCGCAGTTCAGCCTGGATGAAATGACCGCCGCCGTGCGGGCCTGCGGCCGGAAGGGTTTGTCCGTGATGGTCCACGCCAACGGGGAGGATCCCGTGGGGATCGCGATCGGCGCGGGATGCCGTTCGATTGAGCACGGGTTCTTCATGGGGCCTGAAAACCTCCGGCGCATGGCGGAATCGGGGACGGTATGGGTGCCGACCATCGTTCCCATGCACGTCCATGGCCGGAACCGGGAACCCTCCGACCGGCGGGCGCAGGTGGCCCGCCGGTCGGTCGACCATCAGATGGAGCAACTGCAGCGGGCCCGGCGCCTGAACGTGACGGTGGCCCTGGGCACCGATTCCGGCAGCCCGGGCGTGGACCACGGCGCCGCGGTGGTCGGAGAAATGAAGCTCCTGATGGCGGCGGGCTTTTCGCTCGCCGAGGCGGTCCGCTGCGCGTCATTCAACGGGGCGGGTCTCATCGGGGAAGACGTCGGGCTTCTGGCGGAGGGCCGGCCGGCGACCTTCGTCGTGGTCCCGGGGGACCCCTCCGCGTTGCCCGATTCATTGAACCATGTTCGCGCGGTCTACGTGGCCGGCGAACGGGTGGTTGCGGCCGGGTGAGGATCTCCCCGGCAGGGCTGCACCGCCGGCTAACCGGCGGCCGGTATGACCAGCGACCGATGAAGCCAGCGCACTGCCTCGCGGATGAACGCCTGCTGGTGACGGGGATCGCTCATGGGATGATCCCCGCTTTTTTGAATGATCAGGCGCTTGGGGCCGGCGGCGAGCCGGATGATTTCGTGGGCATGCGCGACGGGGACCACCTCGTCCGCATCGCCGTGTAAGACGAGCAGATTACCGATTCTCGGCAGGTCGTCGATCAGGTCGAATTCGTCTTTCAAGAGCGTCCCGGCCCGGCCGTGAGGCTCGGCGGCAACGAAGGCCGCTTTCAGGGGCCGGCTGCGGACCGGAGCGGCGCAGGTGACGATCGCGGCGGCGCCCGCCGGACCGGCCGCCCGGATGCATACGGCGCCTCCCATGCTGCTGCCGAACAGGCCCAGCCGTTGCTGGATGTCCGGCCGCCGATAGAGATGCCGGACCGCATGCAACAGGTCGCTCACGCGTTGGTCCAGGGAGGTGTCCGTTTCCAGACAGCCCTCGCTGTCTCCGCAGCCGCGGTGATCGAAGCGAAAATAGGCCATGCCCTGCCGCTGACACGCTCCGGCCAATGCGGTCTGCTTGGGCGAACGGCGATCGCTCAACAGTCCGTGGCATCCGACCACCAGCGGCGCCGGCCGCCGGGCGGGCAGATGCAGGCTCCCGTATAGCCGAAACCCGTCCGCGCTGAATTGCAGATCTTCAACCGCCTGCTCTTGAAAGGTGGTCTTCATGCCGGCCTCATGGCAGCGCGCCGGTGCTTTGACTATTTCGCTTGCAGTTACAGCCCCCATTTCTTAGTCTATCCTCCATATGAGCAGAAGGAAATACCCACAGGTTGCAGCCGAGATCACCGGCATGGCGTTCGGAGGCCGGGGCATCGCCCGGCTCGACGGGCTGGCCGTCTTCGTGCGGAATGCCGTGCCGGGGGACCGCGCCCTCATCCAGCTCACGCGCAAGAAGAAAAATTTCGCCGAAGCCTATCTATCGGAGCTGATCGCGCCTTCATCCGACCGGGTGGAGGCTCCCTGCCGCTACAGCGGCGTTTGCGGCGGGTGCAGCTGGCAGTTCCTGCGCTACGAAAAACAGCTGGAGTACAAACGCCGGCATGTGGCCGAGTCTCTCGAGCACATCGGCGGAATAAAGGACACGCCGGTTCACGCGACCGTTCCGTCGCCGGCCGTTTTCGAATACCGCAACAAGATGGAGTTCACCTGCGCCGATCGGCGCTGGCTGATGCCCGCCGAGCTGCTGGATACGGAAGCCGGAAAAGACTTCGCGCTGGGGCTGCACGTGCCGGGGACTTTTCACAAAGTGATCGACACGCAGGCCTGCCTGCTTCAGCCCGGGCTCGGCAACCGGATTCTAACCGAGATCCGGGCGTTCATCCAATCCTCAGGGCAGCCGGTCTACGGGCTGCGCAGTCACGAGGGGTTCTGGCGCTTCGTCGTGCTGCGCAGTTCGACGGCCAGCGGGCGCTGGCTGGTCAACCTCGTCACCGCTTTTGAAGATGCCGCGGTGGTGAGGTCCCTGGCCGGGCGCCTGTGCGGCACGTTTCCCGACGTCGGGGCGGTCGTGAACAACGTGACCGCCCGCAAGGCCGCCATCGCCGTGGGCGAATTCGAGCGGCCGGTCGCCGGGGAGAGCCGTCTGCGCGACCGCATCGGCCGCTACGATTTCGAAATATCGGCGAACTCGTTCTTTCAGACCAACACCCACAGCGCCGAGCGCCTCTATGAAACCGTGGCGGCTTACGCCGGGCTCGATGGGAGCGAGACCGTGCTGGATCTCTACAGCGGCACCGGCACGATCCCGATCATGCTCTCCGGGGGCTGCCGCGAGGTCATCGGCATCGAGGTGGTCGCGAGCGCCGTTGCCGATGCCCGCACCAACTGCCGGTTGAACGGCATCACCAACTGCCGGTTCGTGCTCGGCGACATCCAGGACTGCCTGCCGGCGCTGGAGGTTCAGCCGGCGGTGGTCGTCATCGACCCGCCGCGGGTCGGCATGGCCCGGGAGGTGGTGCAGGAGGTCCTGCGGCTGGCGCCGGAGCGCATGGTTTATGTTTCATGCAACCCGGCAACGCTGGCGCGCGACCTGGCCCTGCTCCAGCCGGACTATCAGGTGCACGAAGTCCAGCCGATCGACATGTTTCCGCACACCTTTCACGTGGAGTCGGTCGCCCGATTGAGCAGACGCAGCGAAAGGAGGCTGTGATGAAGGTGGTCTTTCATAGCGATTTTTATGACGTGTACAGCGACGACCCTGCCGCCGCCGCCGGGCGTATGGAAGCCATCATATCGGCGATCGAACCCTATGTCGAATTCGTGCAGGCCCGTCCGGCGACCGAAGCCGAGATCGCCGCGGCTCATACCCCGGAGCACATCGAACGCATTCGGCGGATCGGGCTCTATGACATTGCGGCCCTGGCCGCCGGCGGCGCCATCCAGGCCGCGACCCTCGGACTGGCGGAGGCCTGCTTCGCTGCGATCCGTCCGCCCGGCCACCATGCCTCGGCAGGGTCCTGCTGGGGGTTCTGCTTTTTCAACAACATGGCGGTGGCCATCGAGGCGTTGAAGCGGCAGGGCCGGATCCGGTCGGCCTACATCCTGGATTTCGACCTGCATTTCGGCGACGGCACTGAGAACATTCTCGGCCGCAAGAGCTATGTCAGCATCCACAACCCCGGTTCCTACGACCGGGAGGTTTACCTGCAAGAGGTGGAGCGCGAGCTGGAGCGGTTTCCCGTCGACCTGATCGGCATCTCGGCCGGCTTCGACAACCATCGCCAGGACTGGGGCGGACTGCTGCGGACCGATGATTATTTCGCGATGGGGCGCATGGTGCGGGATGCCGCACGGCGGAATAACGGCGGGTGCTTTGCGGCCCTCGAGGGGGGCTACAATTACGACGTGCTGGGCCAGAACGCGCTGGCGTTGATCAACGGGCTCAGTCCTTAGGCCCTTCGAAATCCAACAAACGTTCTCCAGTCGACGGGTGGGTGGACAGGTAGTTCGACCAGGGCCCCGGCAGGTCCAGACCCGCAGGTTGTTTTTGCTCCTGGAGGCGGCGCATCAGGTTGGCGAAATGGCGCGGTGATACGGCCTGCGATCGCAGGCAGCGCAGCGCGTATTGATCCGCCTCGCGTTCGAATTCGCGCGAGTAGGCGAGTTCGGTCAGCACCACCGGCAGCCCCAGAAACAGCTCCGAGGTTCCCGACACGTCTCCCGTAACGGCGCGGATCGCAAACGCCAGCATCGAGTCCCGGATGATCCGCTGGATGCCGTGGCGGTGCGCCACATGCCCGGCCTCATGCGCCAGGACGGCCAGCAGTTCGTCGTCGCTGCGGGCGAGGCGGACCATTTCATCCGTGAAGATGATGGTGCCGTTCGGCAGGGCGAGGGCATTGGCGCCCAGCCGGCCGCCGCGGCGGAACTCCACCCGGAGGTTGACGTCCGCGTGAGCCTGCACCAATGCCTGGAAGTGAGCGGCCAGCCGGTCCTGTTCCGACGGCTCCAGGCGCGAGGGGCGGAAGATCGAGCGGTCCAGCATCGTTAGCGTCTGGCCTCCGACGTTTTCGACGACGGATGGCGGCAGATGATGCGCGATGACCCGCGCAACGGCGGGAACTCCATAGCGGCCGACGGTCCACGCGAGCGCGAGCATGGCCGCCAGGCAGATCAGTATATAGGATCTGCGGCTCTCCAACCGGTGGACGATGTGCAGCCACGGCCGCTTGCGGAAACGCGTCAGCACCTCGTCAACGGCGCGGTTGTCTTCGGTTTCGAAGGACTGGCCTTGAGGGAAATAGAGATAGCGCTGGGTTTGAGCCAGGCGGTCTGAAGCTCTCAGCTCGAAGCGGGGCAGTTTGAGGAGATCCGCACCGCTCTTCGCAGCCACCACCTGAACGGCTCCGTTGTCATACACCCGGCAATCCGCCGGCAACTGGGCCGAGGTCTTTCCGTCATAGAAATAGCCGCGGATGACAATCATAACCCCAGGTCGAAGTCAAAGAAGTCGCCGGTGGCATCGCCCACCGCACCGACCGCTTTCTGCTTGCCCGCGACCAAGGCATTCAGGTCGCCGGCCGGCAGCAGGCTGAGGTGCTGCATCTTGTAGCGCTGGGCGCGGACCTTGGCCCAGGGATGGAAAATCCCCAGCGTCAGCGCGGTGGCCAGGGTATTGGTCAGCACCAGCCACAGATAGTGCCTGACCTCCATGGTGGATTCCAGGCGATGGCGGCTCAGCCGGCTCGAGTGGTAAAAGAGGTTTCCGCTTTTAACCGAAAAATAGGCGAAGATGTACAAATAGATCGGCACGGCCAGAAGCACGAGCGGCGCGAAGGTGAAGACGGCGACGCCGACCACGGCCACCGCCAGAAGCGTCAGAAGCGAGGCGGTCATGAGGATGCGGTAGTAGTCTTTCCAGGTGGCGTGGAAGCTGAAGCGGCTCTGGCCGAAGGAGCTGTTTTCGACCAGGAACTTCTTCTGGCGGTAGAACACGTAGGGCGAGAAAAGGCCGAGGGTCACCACGGCCAGCAGGGGGCATAGGATGTAGACCTTGAAGGCTTCCTTGTAGCCGGCGGAAAAGCCGAAGCGGATGTTTCTCCAGGCGCTGTTGTGCGCATTGAACGCGAGGGAGCGCACGATCAGCCAGGGAAAGCCGAATACGAAGGCGAGGCCGAATACCGCCTCGACATAAGGCAAGAAGATGCTGAGCCCCCAGTACGCCATCAGCGCTCCGCCGACCAGTGCACGGCCTCTGAGAATTTGGGCCGGACGGGCCAGGTATTCGAAACCGGCGCCATCCACCCGGGTGTTTCCGTAGAAATACTGCTTGTTGCGCACCTTGGCCCAGGCCGAATAGATTCCCAGCGTGACGATCGTCAACAGGATGTTGACGAGCCAGATCCGAAAGTACTCGGAACCGCTGCCGTTGAACTCGAAGGGGACGCGCAACGGCGCGGCCGTTGCGACGGGCTGGGGCTGGTCGCCGGCCGGCGCGTTGCGTTCGATCGGCGCGGATGCCGGGCCTGCGGCCGCTGGCGGCCCGGAAGCGTGATCGGAGGGCAGGGATTCGGGCGTTAGCGGCGGCGATGCGGCGGCGGTGCGGTCCACGTTGGATTCGGGTTGGGGCACGCCCAGGGCGACCCGGATGCCGGCCTTCTTGAAGAGGATGCACTGCGCTCTGGCCGTTGCTTCATCCAAGCCTTTTTTCAATACGAGCCGCTTGCCGTTAATGATTTTGGCGACCGTATCCGGGTGGATGGCCATGATTTTAGCCACATCCTGGAAAACCGCCTCTTTTTCAAAACCCGGCAGAATTTCGCCCTTGTAGATGACCTGATAGTTGTTTGCATCCATGCCCGACCCGCCTTTTTGAGTTTTTCGGAAATGAATTCCATGATACGGATGAGGAGAGATTGATGGGTGTATCGGTCGAATGGCCATAAACTTTAGACTGCATTCTGCCGGCGGTGACGGAAGCGTAGGACGGTAGGGAGTGCGGCATGAAACTTCGGAACGTTATTTTGACTCGGGCAGGTGGCGGGATGAATGCATGCAAACGATATGGAATCATGCTGCTCTCAGTCGTCGCGGTGATGACGTCGACGCCCGCATTCGGTGAACCGCTGACCTATACCTGCCAGTATGAATCCTACAGCAACGAAAAGGGTCTGCATAAGCTACAGGACGAATTCAAACTGGTCTTTGTCGTCGACACCTCAAAAGGTTCGGCCCAGCAACTGACCGATCGGGGCAAATTCGACGTTGAAATGATGCCGGCGCTGCATGGGGGCATGGCGCTCGTCGAACTGATCGACGGAGGAAAAGTTCTGACGACTTCCATCGACCAATCCGGCCGATCGGTGCACAGCCGGAACATCATCCTGGAGGGCCATATCGCTCCTTCGCAGTATTATGGGAAGTGCTCTAAAAGGTGAGTTTGTTTGACCAGATTAATCAAACGGTCTACGCGGGATGCCCGGCGAATTCTTAATACCGAGGCGTGCATGCCGATGAAAAATATTCCGAAATGAGCACCAACATAAAAAGCTTGATTTGCAAATAATAGCTTGGTAAAAGCTGCCACGTTTTGCGATATAATTACAAACAAACATTTCAAAGGAGAATGGCAATGCCCAAAAGAAAAAAAGTCGATGCGAAAACGTTGATCAAGGCGGTTGAAGCCGGAAAAACGCAAACCGAAATCATGTCGGAGTTCGGATACAGGTCTTCGGCTCAGGTTAAAGCCGCTTATATGAATGCGCTGGTCGAAGCAGGGAAAGTGACTCCCATCACCGGCGGCCGGAGGTCGAAAACCGCCAAAGCCAAGACGGTCGGGGTCGGCAAGCGCGGCAGCATCATCATCGCAAAAGAACTTGTTGATCGCCTCGAAATCAGCGCTAACGACAAGTTTGCGATTCGAAAAACAAGGGCGGGAATTGCGTTGAAGAGAGTCTGATCGAAGTCCGGCCATTTTAGCTCTAGAACGAGTTTTCATGAAGAGCAGGAGAGATCCTGCTCTTCGTATTTTCAAACGGCATATATTTTGAATTGATCAAAACCGGTCGGCCAAAATTATAACAATTGGCTCAATTCTTATAGATTTGAAGAGGTTTCTTTATGCCGAAAATGGTCATTTCTGGGGCGGGAAAGGGTATTTGTTTAATCTGGGCTGTCATCATGATGCTGCATGTTTTTTCGGTAGAATCGAACGCGCAGACCGGACCGTCGCTGGAGGGATGCCCGGTCTTTCCGATCGACAACATCTGGAACACGCCGGTGACGGATCTTCCGTTGGCCTCCAATTCGAGCGCTTTTATCAACACCATCGGCCCGAGCCGTGGGCTGCATCCCGACTTCGGAGCCGGCACCTGGAACGGCGGCCCGATCGGAATTCCATTCAACGTGGTGGATGCGTCCGCGCCTAACGTGAACGTGTCCTTCGACTATGCCGACGAGAGCGACCCCGGCCCGTACCCCATCCCGTTGGATGCGCTGATCGAGGGCGGCAGCCAGTCTACGGGAGACCGTCACGTACTGGTCCTTGACCGAGCCAGCTGCCTGCTCTACGAGCTCTTCTCCGCCTACCCCCAGCCGGATGGAAGCTGGCAAGCCGGCTCCGGCGCAGTCTTCGACCTGAATTCGAATGAGCTCCGGCCGAGCGGCTGGACATCGGCGGACGCGGCAGGACTGCCGATCCTCCCCGGGCTGGTGCGCTACGATGAGGTGGCTGCCGGCGAGATCCGGCACGCGCTGCGCTTTACGGCTCCTCAGACCCGCAGTGACTATGTCTGGCCCGCCCGCCACCAGGCATCGAGTCTCACCGGCGCCGGGATTCCGCCGATGGGGCAGCGCTTCCGGCTGAAAGCCGATTTCGACATGTCGTCGTTCTCCGAGCCGGTCCGGGTGATTCTGCAGGCCATGAAGACCTACGGCCTGATCCTGGCGGACAACGGCTCGGCCTGGTACCTGTCCGGAGTGCCGGATCCGCGCTGGGACGACGACATGCTGGTCAGCGAGCTGGCACGGGTCAAGGGTTCGGATTTCGAGGCGGTCGACGCCTCCGGATTGATGGTGGACCCCGATTCCGGTCTTGCGAATCAGGGCACGGATGCGGGAGGCGGCTCGACCGGCGGCGGAGAAACCGGAGGCAGTTCGAGCAGCAGCGGCGACGGGGGCGGCGGCGGTTGCTTTATCTCGATCCTCGGCCATTGAGAAGGCGGTCGGAGCCGGTCCGATCGGTCTTCTTTCGGGTGAATGAAGGGTCGGACTGCGGACGTGGCGGTGGATGAGACTATTTTCCGCGGCGGTCCAGCAGCATGATCACGCCTGCGATGATGAGCGTGATCGGCCACCACTTCCGAAGAAGCGGCCAGACCTGCGGGACCAGGCCGAGATTCGACAAGAGAAAAAGAACACCCACCACAATCAGGACCAGCGCACCGAAACTGGATCGCATAGACCGTTTGTCTCCTACTGCGCCACCAATTCCACTCGGCGGTTCTTGGCACGCCCTTCTTCGTTGGTATGGGAGGTCACTTTACTTCTTTCCTCCTTTTCCTTTCCCAGGGCCATTGCCGTAGCCATGATCGCCATTGCCACCCTTGCCCTTGTATTTTTCTTTGGGGTATTTCCGCACATGCTCATGGTTGTAGTCGTAGGGGTGCTCCGTATCCAGTCCGATGCTGACGTAGGTTCCCATGCTGGCAGCCGTGAGATGAGCTGGCAGTGATGCGCCAAAGGACCATCCGTCCCCGGCCATGTAAAAATAAACCCCTCGGGCAGGCTCGTAATAGACGTTTTGGTAGGGGTAGTAACGGTACTGGTGCTTGGCTCTATATCCGTGCGCTGGGGCATGGGGCGGTGGTCCTCCCGGAGGATGATACACCGGCCCGGGTGGCGGAGGCGGCGGCTGCGGAGCTGGGGGGTCTCCCCACTGAATCGAGACGCTGCCGCTCTGAGCAAACCCGGCCGTGCTCATGGCCAGAACGCTTAACCCGACCAATACAACGACAAGAAACCGGTTCATGATCCCCTCTCATAGTGTGATGATACGTCTTCAAGCATTATAGTCCAAGGGCGGCATTGAGGCAAATTCGAGGGTGCCAGTTCACTTCGTTGAAAAGGTGGCCTGTTGACTGAAAGGCTTTCTGAATGAAATCTGTTGACAAAAGGGACTTCTTTCTCCCATATATAGGCGTTTTTTCCTTCCCGTTTCCCGCTCGTAACAGAGATTGAATGATGCAAGACCTCACCCGGTTCTCCCCTATCTCGCGTGCCGTGATCGTCGCAGCGGCCATAGCCATTGCGGTGTTCTTTGTGCAGGCGGCCG
>CAZEKN010000028.1:0-9383 GCA_964512755.1 uncultured Desulfatibacillum sp.
TGGCCCCATGCAAAAAACCCATTTGGACCCACAAATAGCTGCCGCCGACGACGGCGTTTACCAGCTCACCCTCGCACCGCCCATAGACGGATTTGAGGACTTCATCAGCGCCTGGGTGGTAACCGGAACCCCGTCGTTCGTCGTGGACGTCGGCCCCGGCTCTACCGCCGATCAGCTGCTGCGCGCGCTGGAGGTCCTGGGGATCGCCCGCCTGGACTATCTCCTGCTCACCCACATCCACCTTGATCACGCCGGCGCGGCCGGCGTGATCTCTCGACGGTTTCCGGAAGCCCGCGTGGTCTGTCACGCGAAAGGCATCCCGCACCTCGTCGACCCGACTCAGTTGTGGGAAGGCTCCCGCAAGGTGTTGGGGCCGGTCGCCGACGGTTATGGCCCGCTCGACCCCATACCGGCAGAGCGCTTCATCGCCGCCCAGGAATTCCGCAGCGCTGGGATCGCCGCTCTGCCCACACCGGGCCATGCCGTGCATCATGTCAGCTTCTTGACCGATCGCGGCCTGTTCGCCGGCGAGGCTTGCGGGGTGCGCTATCAGCTGGGAGAGGGCCGAGAGTACTTGAGACCGGCCACGCCGCCCCGGTTTTTTTTGGATGTCGCGCTCGGCAGCGTCGACGCGCTCATTAAGCAGGCACCTTCGCGCATGATGATCGGTCACTACGGCATGGTGGAGGACGGTCTCGAATTGCTGAAACGGCACCGTGAGCAGCTGCTCTTCTGGGAGAGCTGGTTGGCACGGATGGCGGGACGCCACCCGGCAGGAGCGCTTCTCGAGGTGTGTGCGCAGGGGCTGCTCGCGGAAGACCCGTGTCTGGCAGACTTCAGCGCCTTTTCGGAGTCGGCCCAAGGACGCGAGCGCTATTTTCTGAAAAACAGCATCAATGGATTTTTGGGGTGGATCGAGAATTCAGAATAGCGTCCACCACATTTACGGTCGCCACCGTGTTGGCAACGTCGTGGACGCGTACGATGTGGGCGCCATTGAAGACGGAAGCGGCCACCGCGGCCTGGGTGCCGGTTTCCACAACCGGCCGATCCGGCGGTATGTCCGGCTCGCCAGCCGGTTTAACCAGCCGGCGGATGAAGGATTTGCGCGATGGCCCGGCCAGAAGCGGCAAGCCCAGACCGGAAAAGTCGGACATCCGGTGGATGAGCTGCAGGTTGTGCTCCGCGGTCTTGCCGAAGCCGATGCCGGGATCCACAATCAACCGCTCGCGGGCGATGCCCTGCCTTTCGGCGGCATCGGCGGCCTCTTGGAGGAAGGAATAGATCTCTCCCACCAAATCGTCGTAGCGGGGGGTCACCTGCATGGTCCGCGGCTCCCCCCGCATATGCATCAGGATCACCGGCACTCCGAACTCGGCGGCCAGCTCGGCCAGACCCGCATCCGACCGCAGCGCGGCGATATCGTTGATCATGGCGGCGCCCGCCTCGAGCGCGCGCCGAGCAACGGCCGCTTTGGAGGTGTCGATGCTGATCGGAATCCGGATCTTTTGGGACAGTTCGGCGACCACCGGAACCACCCGCCGGATCTCCTCATCAGCGGAAACCGATTCCGAAAACGGGCGGGTTGATTCCCCGCCGATGTCGATGATGTCGGCACCTTCGGCGGCCAGCCGCAGGCCCTGGACGACGGCGTTGCGGGGATCCAAAAAGCGGCCGCCGTCGGAAAACGAATCCGGGGTCACATTCACGATTCCCATGATGCAGGTGCGACGGCCGAGTTCCAGGCGGTGGCGGCCCCACTCCAGCCGGTAACGCGTTCGAGAATGCATTCGCTGCACTTACGCCGGGGAAGGAGAAACGGCATCGGCAGAGGGCTTCGCCGACTCCTCGTCGTCGTCGATACGTTTGGAAGGCAGCTGGATGCCCGGACGCATGCTCAGGATCAATTCGTCCAGCTCCTTGCCCATGACGGTTTCTTTTTCCAGAAGCACGTCGGACAATTTATGGAGGATGTCGATGTTTTCCAGCAACACCGTGCGGGCGCGCTGGTAGCAGGCCTTGATCAGCTTGTTGATCTCCTCGTCGATCACCCGGGCCGTGGCGTCGGAATAATCCCGGTGCTGGACGATCTCGCGGCCCAGAAACACGTGTTCCTCGCCCTTGGAATAATTCAGCGGGCCGAGCGTGTCGCTCATGCCCCACCGGCGCACCATCTGCTCCGCCAGGGCCGTGGCTTGTTTGATGTCGTTGGCCGCTCCGGTGCTGATGCGGTTGAAAACGATTTCCTCGGCCACTCGGCCGCCGTAGGCCACCGCCAGCTCACTTTCCAGCTGGTCGCGATATTTGAAATCCCGTTCCTCCGGCAGAAACCAGGTCACTCCGGCGGCCCGTCCGCGCGGAATGATGGTGATCTTGTTGACCGCGTCGGTTTCCGGAAGAAAGCGCGCCACCAGGGCGTGCCCGCCTTCGTGGTAGGCGGTCACCTTGCGGTCCTCTTCCTTGATCACCTTGGATTTGCGCTCCAGGCCCATATAGACCTTGTCCTTCGCATCCTCGAAATCCTGGATGTCGAGCCGCTCCTTGCCGCGCTTGGCGGCCAGCAGCGCAGCCTCGTTCACCAGGTTCTCGAGGTCGGCGCCGGAAAAGCCGGGCGTACCCTTGGCCAAGGTGGTGACGTTCACCTCCGGGGCCACCGGGGTTTTGCGCATGTGCACATTGAGGATCTTCTCGCGGCCGCGGATGTCCGGCAGCGACACCACCACTTGGCGGTCGAAGCGCCCGGGCCTCAACAGGGCCGGGTCCAGGACGTCAGGTCGGTTGGTGGCCGAGATTAGGATGACGCCCTCGTTAGATTCGAACCCATCCATCTCGACCAGGAGCTGGTTCAGGGTCTGCTCGCGTTCGTCGTGCCCGCCGCCCAAGCCGGCGCCGCGATGGCGTCCCACCGCATCGATTTCATCGATAAAAATGATGCACGGCGCGTTTTTCTTTCCCTGGACGAAAAGATCTCGAACGCGGGAGGCGCCGACGCCGACGAACATCTCCACAAAATCGGAACCGCTGATGCTGAAAAAGGGGACGCCCGCTTCCCCGGCGATGGCCCGCGCGAGCAGGGTCTTACCCGTGCCGGGAGGCCCCATCAGAAGAACTCCCTTGGGGATGCGACCCCCCAAGCGTGTAAACTTCTTGGGGTCTTTCAGAAAATCCACTATTTCCTGAAGCTCTTCCTTGGCCTCGTCGATGCCGGCAACATCGGCGAAAGTCACCTTTTCGGACGTGTCGGACATCAGGCGAGCGCGGCTTTTGCCGAATGAAAGGGCCTTGCCGCCGCCGGACTGCATCTGGCGCATGAAAAAGATCCAGACGCCGATCAGCACCAGCATCGGGAACCAGGAGACCAGCAGCGACATATACCAGGGTGATTCCGATTCCGGTTTGGCGTTGATGACCACCTTCTTCTGCCGCAGCATGCCGATCAGTTCCGGATCGGCCGGGGCATAGACCTTGTAGCGCGACCGGTTGACATCGGTAACATAGAGTTCTTTTCCCTGAATCACGACTTCCGCCACCCGGTCTTCGTTCACCATGGACAGGAACTGGGAATAGTTCAGGTTCGATTCGCTCAAGTGCTGCTGGCTGAACAGGTTGTACAGCATGATCATCATTAGCGTGATGACCAGCCACAGCGCCAGATTTTTGTAAAACGGATTCAACGCCACTTACCTCCTCAGTGGGTGCGACCCCACGACAATGTGAAACGCAAACGGCAACCATGCGGCTCAGCTGAAAGTATTCCGTATCTCCGACCAAAATTCAAGTGCGATTTGGCCCGAAGGAACCGGCTGGCTATATTGGCGGTGCGGAGGGATTGTCGTATTCATTTTATAAGTTCGGATGGCGGATGTTAATCACTTCTTACTAATCCGCAAGGATCAATTCGCCTTTCAGCACCTGCCGGGTTTGGCGGTTCAGGCGGGCCTCGCGGCTGATCCGGTGGCCGGCCACCCATAGGATTCGCCCCCTGCTGAGCAGCAACGGGCAGCGCCGGCGCTGGTCGCGAGGGACCTTGTGGTCGATAAAAAACTTCTTCAGCTTCTGAGTGCCGTCCATGCCCAGGGGAGAAAAACGGTCGCCGGGGCGAAAGTTGCGGATCGTGACCGGGAACTCAACCGCCGCCGCATCAAAATAGACCGTCAGCGGCCCCGCGGCAGTCGGGTCCATGGCCGGTTCCGGCGCGATGGCGGTCAAAGCGAGGGTGTCCCCTGTTTCCGCCACCGTCACCCCCCCGCAGCAATCCATTTGGTAGGAATAATCGATCCCCGCGGCGCTTGGGTATTCGCCGGCAAGACCGCTATCGCCCGGTCCGATCGTCAGGGTGGTCCCCCGACGCTGCACCCGCAGGCCTCCCGGCAAGTGCAGCGGTCCCCCGTTGCCTGGCCGATTGACCAGGGCCAGAATTCCCTCGATGTGGACAAAAGCGATGCGTCGCAGGTCGCCCTGAACGAAGCGCAAGCCCGCGCGAACGACCCGCCGCTGGATCGCCGACGCAAAACCGCGCAGTGCTCCGGCATCCAGGATCAACTGCCCGGGCGGGCGGGCGACAACCGCCTGTTCGTAGAGAGGTTGAATCTGAGTCTCGATCCATTCCTCCTCATCCCGCAGGGCCTCCGCCGATCGATGCAGCACGGCGCGCACCCCCGGCTGGTACTCGCTTTCCAACAACGGGATCAGCTGATTCCGAATACGGTTTCGCAGGAAGTCGTTGTCGCGATTCGAAGGGTCTGCGAGAGCGGGCAAGTTGCGTCGGCGCAAGTAATCCAAAACGTCCGCTCGGTCCGCGCGAATCAAGGGGCGGATGAAGCACCCCTCACGCATCGGCGGCATGCCGCCCAACCCGAGCCTCCCGCTGCCGCGCAGCAAATTCAGCAGGAGCGTCTCGGCGTTGTCGTCCGCGTGGTGGGCCAGGGCCACTTTGTTAAAACCGTGGCGATCGGCGGTCTCTTGAAAGAACTGATAGCGGGCCTTCCGTCCGGCCGCCTCGATCGACAGATGCCATCGGCGCTGAAGGTCGCGCACATGGACGCGCTCGGTATACAGCGGAAGCGCGAGGTTTCCTGCCAGCTGTCGGATAAAATCGGCATCCCGTGCGGATTCCTCCCGCAAGCCGTGATCCAGGTGACCGATCCCCAGGCGCAACTGCCACGCCGCTGCCCGCTCCGCAAGCAAATGCAGGAGCGCTACAGAGTCCGGCCCCCCGGAAACGGCCACCAGGACGGATTCGCCGCGAACGATCAGATCGTAGCGGGCGACCGTCTCCTCGAACCGCTGTTCAAGCCGGACAGGTTGGGAGGAAGGGTGAAGACGCTTCACGCATCTATGCAATCATTTAAAATTTAAACAATAACTTAGGACAAACATAGCTCCGCGTCAACAGCAAGTCCATGAGAATCTGGTACGCCTGCATTTTTCGCTTGATAAAGCGGATGATATGCGTATGCTATAGTCAAAATCTAAGCCTTACTAAAAACGCCAGACGACCGGCCGCGGAAGCGATCTTGTGTCCGGGCGGTCGGGTGGAGATTATCGCCTGGATCATCCTGCTGGTCGCCACGCAACAGACGATCACGAACCTCGTCAGGTCCGGAAGGAAGCAGCGATAAGTGATGCCGGCTGTGTCGTGGTCCGTCACCGGTCGGGATGATCCAGGCTCTCATCTCGTTCGTCCACTTTGACTCCAAGCTAACACGCTATTCGTCTTTTTTTCTCCTTTGATAAGATGCGGCCATAGCACTCACCGACTGAGGGTTTGCCCCTGCCATTCCTTCAGAAATAACTAAGCCTCTATTTTTTCGATAAAAAACAGCGGCCATCCAGCTTGACATCACGGCATTCTGCTTTATTTTCACCCTCGATTTAAGAAAATGTTTGGAAAGTGACCGTTATGTCCGAACCGCGCAAGATTCAAGTGGTTGTTAATGAGGAGGATGAATCCGGGCTTGCATCCAACGGCTCTGTCGAGCCGGCCTCATCCGCAAAAGCCCAGGCGGAAGGGAATTCCTCTGGGGGGGGCGAGAGCCAGCCTTCCGCAGGACAGAGCCTGGAGGATGTCCAATCCAAACTGGACGCCAGGGAAAAGGATTACAAGGAAGCATACGATCGGCTGTTGCGGGTCACGGCGGAATTCGAGAATTACAAGAAGCGGTTGTCCCGTGAGATGGAGGACTTTCGAAAATACGCCAACCAGTCGCTCCTGAAGGAGATGCTGTCGGTGGTCGATCATATCGAGCTCGCCATCCAGGCCGCAGGCGTTCCATCCCCTGCCGGCACCAGCATGGTTGAAGGGCTGAATCTCACCCTCAAGGAGTTTTTGCGCATCCTTGATAAGTTCAAGGTCAAGCCGATAGAAGCGGTCGGGCAACCGTTCAACCCCCAGATGCATGAGGCCATTATGCAGGAAGCCACTGACCGTCTGCCGGAAAACACCGTCGTGCGGGAGATGCAAAAAGGCTACACGATCAGCGACCGTTTGCTGAGGCCGGCTCTGGTGGTGGTAGCGGCGGCCGCCCGGCGCACCGATCCGGATTCGACTCCACATGCGTGTTAGGAAACCGTCTACGATAATTACAACAAAGCAAGAAATGTCCAAGGAGGATCTGACGAATGCCCAAAGTCATCGGAATCGATCTGGGGACCACCAATTCCTGCGTGGCGATCATGGATGGAGGCGAGCCGAAGGTGATTACCAACCCCGAAGGGGGACGAACGACGCCGTCCGTAGTGGCTATTACGGAAAGCGGTGAGCGCCTGGTGGGCCAGATCGCCAAACGCCAGGCGATCACCAACCCGGAAAACACGGTGTTCGGCGTGAAGCGGCTGATCGGCCGCAAATATGTATCTAAAGAAGTTCAATACGACAAGAAGGTGCTGCCTTACAAAATTGATGAAGCGTCGAACGGGGATGCCCGTCTGACCATCCGCGGCAAGCCCTATAGCCCGGCCGAAATCTCTTCGTTTATCCTGGCCTTCATCAAAAAATATGCTGAAGACTACCTCGGAGAGAAGGTGGACGACGCGGTCATCACCGTGCCGGCCTACTTTGATGACAGCCAGCGCCAGGCCACCAAGGACGCCGGTAAAATTGCGGGGCTTAACGTCCTGCGCATCATCAACGAGCCCACGGCAGCCGCTCTGGCCTACGGCATGGACAAGAAACGCGAGGAAAAAATCGCGGTCTTTGATCTGGGCGGCGGGACTTTCGACATTTCCATTCTGGAAATCGGTGAGGGGGTTTTTGAAGTCAAGGCCACCAACGGAGACACCCACCTGGGCGGCGACGATTTTGATATGCGCCTGATCACCTACTTGGCGGATGAATTCAAGAAAGATCAGGGCATTGACCTGCGCAACGACAAAATGGCTCTGCAGCGGCTCAAGGAAGCCGCGGAGAAGGCCAAGGTCGAGTTGTCCACGTCCATGGAAACCGACATCAATCTGCCGTTCATCACGGCCGATGCCAGCGGTCCGAAGCATCTGAACCTTAAGATTACGCGCGCCAAGCTTGAAGGCCTGGTGAGCGATATCCTGGACAAATTGGAAGAGCCCTGCCGAACCTGCATGAAGGATGCCGGTATGAGCCCCCGGGAGATCCATGAGGTCATCCTGGTCGGCGGCATGACCCGCATGCCCGCCGTGGTGGAACGGGTGCGCCGGATATTCGGCAAGGAACCCAACAAGGGGGTCAATCCGGATGAGGTCGTGGCCGTAGGGGCCGCCATCCAGGGTGCGGTCCTGAAGGGCGATGTCAAGGACGTGCTGCTGCTCGATGTAACGCCGCTGTCTCTCGGCATCGAGACCCTGGGGGGCATCATGACCCGCTTGATCGAGAAGAATACCACTATTCCCACCCGCAAGAGCCAAATCTTCTCGACGGCCACCGACAGCCAGCCGGCCGTATCAATCCATGTGCTGCAGGGCGAACGCGAAATGGCGTCCAACAACAAGACGTTGGGGCGCTTTGAGCTGGTGGGTATCCCGCCGGCGCCGAGAGGCGTGCCCCAAATCGAAGTGACCTTCGATATCGACGCCAACGGCATCGTCAACGTGTCGGCCAAGGACAAGGCCACCAGCAAGGAGCAATCGATTCAGATCACGGCCTCCTCCGGGCTGAGCAAGGAAGAGATCGACCGGCTGGTGAAAGACGCCGAATCGCACGCCGAAGAGGACCACAAGAAGCGCGAACTGGTGGAGGCCCGCAACCATGCCGACACCCTGATCTACTCGACCGAGCGCTCCATCAAGGACCTCGGGGAAAAGGTGGACAAGGACACCAAGGTCAAGGTGGAGGAAGCCATCGGCAAACTGCGCAAAGCGATGGAAGGCGACGACAAGGAGGAAATCCGCCGCCTGAGCGAGGAGCTGACCAATGCCTCCCACAAGCTGGCCGAAGCGATGTACCAGCAGGCCTCACAGGCCGAAAGCCAGAAGGCCGGAGACCAGGGCGGCGGCGCCAAGGCATCCAAACCCGAAGACGATGTCGTCGATGCCGACTTCGAAGAAGTCAAAGACGACAAGAAATAGTTGCCCGCTCCTCAAACCCAGCCGAAAAACCCGCCGGTGGCTTTGCATCGGCGGGTTTTTAGCTCAAGACCGCCGCAGGGTCTCCGCTGAGATCGATGGCGCAGCCAGGGAGAACGCTCATGGAAGAGAACACTGACGAAAGACGCGAAGTGGACGCTTTATGCCGCGAGTGCGGACATGCTTTCAAACGATACATCGACCGCATAACCTCTCGGGACGACGCCGAACCGGCGGGAAAGCAAAAAACCGAATGCCCGGTCTGTGGCTGCGGGAGCTGCCGAATCGGCCGATAGCATAACCCCCTCCTTTACATCCTGCCGGACAGTGCTAATTTTTCACGCAACTCGAGCTCAAACCATCTACCCCAGACAGGAGATCTGACCATGGACGTGAAGAGAATTCTCTGGCCGACGGATTTTTCGAGTATCGCGGAAAAAGCGCTACCGCATGTGAAATCCCTAACGGCGCAGTACGGCGCGGAGATCCACGTGCTTTACGTGATCGAGGACGTGGCCCATCATGACGGCTGGTACGGAGCATTCGAGCAGAAGCGTGTGAAGGATCTCATGGAGCATGCTGAAAAAACGGCCACCAAGCGGCTGAGCCAACTCTGCGACAAGTATATGGAAGGCTGCCCGCTATACATCAAGCATGTAGCGGTGGGAGACCCCGCCAAGGAAATCCTCAAGCTAATCGAGAAGGAAAAAGTGGACTTGGTCGTAATGGCCAGCCACGGCGCAAAAGACAACTTCCGCTTCGGCAGCGTGACCGAGAAGGTGCTGAAAAATTCACCCGTAGCGGTCACCGTGGTACCGGTGGAGCCGTCGAAATAAATCGCCAGCACG
>CAZEKN010000028.1:9483-14950 GCA_964512755.1 uncultured Desulfatibacillum sp.
AGAGGCCGTATTGATAATATCATCCTCCGGATGTTTGGGGAAACGCCGTATTCGCGTAAAGATACTCCATCTTCTCCTTGTGCTTCAGCTCCTCGTTGGCCATCTGAAGCAGCATTTCCCGTGCGTCTCCCGCCGCGTGCTGTTGAGCCAGCGCCGTGTAGAACTGGTGTGACCGCATCTCCCGGTGGGAGGCCACGAGGTAGATCTGAGCGCTGCTCATGTCTTCGCTCACGGCGGGCTCCTCCTGGTGCTCGGCGATCTTGTAATAAGCCACGTCGCTGAGCCTCAGGCCGGCGGCGCCGAACTCGCCGTTGCGGTATTTCGTTAGAAACGCTTTGTGCTTCTGCTCCTCGCCGGCGATCCACTCGATGGTCTCACGCACCGCCGGGTCATGGACCTTTCCGCACAGGCGGCGATAAAAGGCAACCGCATCTTCTTCGCGCTGAATCGCCGTATCGATTAATTTCAATAGGTTGGAGTCCATTGCTATTCCTCCTGTGGTTGCCGCGTGAGCGGGAAGAAAACCGGCGCCGTAGGCTGGGATATCATCATCGCCGCGGCCGACGTCGGCGGGCCACCACCGCACCGTAGACCAGCAGGTAACCGGTAGCCATGCCGAATGCCGCCAGAGTGCCCCAACCGACTCCGCATGCCGGATAGAGGTAGGAAACCGATATGCCGTAAATAATCAGCGATCCGATCCCCAGCGGAAAATTCTTGATGATCGTATGCACATGAGCCTTATCATAGGTCATGTGCACGATCAACATCAGCGGCAGCAAGGCGGTCGGAAAGGCTGAAAAAAGTCCGGCCCAGGCCGGCCCCACGGCCTGGGCCGCTGCGGTGATCGCGACAATGATGCCGGCCGCGAAAGTGGCCCGCAGCAAGAAAATGGCAGGCGTCAACCGCACGCTGCGGGTGATGGCGACGTCCCGGATGCCGCGGAAAAGACGGATGAATACCGCCATCGAACCCACAGCGGCAAAAACGGCCAGACCTCGCGAGAAGGGAATCAGGCGCAACAGCCAGGCGGCCGCAAAATAACCGGTCAGGCCGGCTGTCGTGGAAGCCAGAATGCCGCGGCCGACGGCCCGCCGGGATGCCATGAAATAGCCATACACAAACGCCTGCGACGCCGCCAGCCCGGCCAGGGTGTAAATCGCGCTTTCGGCTGCGAATTCGGGTGAAATTTCCAGACCGATGAAAAACAGGGCAATCGCGGCGCCCAGCGGATACCCCGACAAAAGCCCTGCCACCCGCGGGCTGACCCGTTCGGCCACGAGAGATAGTGTCAGCACCATTCCGATGGTCACGGCGATTTTTGCGATCAGAAAAAGGCTCATGGACTTTACACACAACCGATCTTTGCGCTATGGGATTGGCATCGCCATCCGTATTCCAGGATGAACCGGAACCGGCTCGCCGCAGCGCACCGGACCACGCGCACGAGGATTGGTATAACGGAATTCCGGAGCAAAGATAAACGCCATGACGACATTACACGCGGAAGCGGAAATAAGAAAGGCGGTGTTCGTCCGCCTTTCTCCGGGAACGGATCTCATCTCCGGAATCGCAGCCGTCTGCCGGGAGCGCGGGATCCATTCGGCCTGCATTGCCAGTTGCATCGCCAGCCTGCGATGCGCCTCGTTTTTTGTGGTGGTGCCCAAAGACAACCGAGTCGGCGGGGGTTACAGCGAACCGGTTCGCATAGAGACCCCACTGGAGCTTGCCTCTGGGCAGGGGAGTATCGGCGAGACGGTCGAAGGTGAACTCTTCGTGCACCTGCACGCGGCCCTGAGCGATGCCCGGGGAAGGGCCTATGGCGGTCATCTGATCCAGGGCCAATGCCCGGTTCTGATCACTTCCGAAATCGTGATCCTCCCCCTTGACGCCGTGCACCTCAAATGCATCTACGATCCCGAAGTGGAAATGCCCATTCTCAAACCGGCTTAGCCACGGCACTCGATGCCCGGCGTACGGCGCACGGAGGGTAGAGTCATTTCCCGGCGACCCGGTTCCCTCGCCGACCTGCTTTCCGGTGGGGAACCGACGTTCATCATTCTGCCTGTTCAACCTTTCTGCAATTCGGCTCTAACGCTTTCAACCGCCGCGTAGGCGGTCGCAAACGCCAATCCGGAGCCGCATTTCATGCGGATCCAATCCTGGTGCGCCAGGATTGATCCGGCGGCAAAAAGACGCGGGTGAACCGGCCGTCCGGCGGCATCGATGGGCCTGAAAAACTCGTCGGTCTGCAATCCGGCGGAGTTCACCGGATGCCCCCGGCGGTCGAGGAAATCCTCGCGGTGCCAGTCGTCCCGCCCTTCGGGCTGATGGACCGGAAGATTGAAAACCGACTCCCGTACGGCTTGGCGATCTGCCTCTAAGCCTCCGCCCATAAATCTACCGGTTGCCAGCAGGACGGCCGTCGCCTGGATGGTGCAAGCCGGTTCCATGCTCCCGGCCTCTAGAAGAAATCCCGAATCTCGATGGACGGCGGCGCGAAACACCTTGTTTTCCAAAAGCAAGCCCACCTGGCGGCTGGCCAGCCCGCGCTCAAAGGCCTCCTTCATGCGCAGCCCCGTCACCCCGGGCGGCATGGTGGGGATCTCGAACACAGGGCATCCCAGGCGCTTTTCAAGGTCGCGCATGACCTCGGCCGACCTCGATATTCCCAGGATCGCCGGGACGCCGATGGCGGCAGCCCCCTGAACGTAAGGCTCCAAGACGGCCGCCCAGTTCGCGCGGGCACCCGCGGTCTCCAGTGACCGCGCCAACCGTTCCGGAAACAAGTCTCCCTCGGGATGGGCCCCGGGGAAAACGACTTTCGCCGTCCTAATGTTCGGCCAGGCACCGGCTAAAGTGGCTTTGATCTGGCGGGCGCTGAACCCCTTGAGGCCCTGGATGTCGACCAGCAGACAGGCTGCCTTGCGTTGCCGGGCAGCAACCCCGCTCCACATCGTCAGAGGAACCCGGTAGGTCAGTTTGACCGATCCCACCGAGGTCAGAACCGCCGCGTTGCGATCCGGAAACCCCGAGTAGGAAAGCCCCTGCGCTTCGAAAAACGCCAAAACCTCCTGAAAAGCAGCGCGAATGGTCTCAGCGGAAAGCCGGGCATAGGGATGCTGCGGCAGGTCCTTCACCACGGCCGCGATCGCAGCCCAGGGATCGTTCCACAACCTTCCGGCTTCCAGGGGGTGGACGCCCATCAGGTCCAGAAACCCGGTGGCGAAGATGATCTCGCCGGTTCGCCCCACCAGAACAGTGGAAAGCCCCCGGTCGGCCGCAAACAGGGCCGCGGACATTCCCGCCATGCCGCTTCCGATGACGCATAGATCGCAGCTAATGTGAGCCGTATCCGTCACGTCCTCCTAATTCCAGCCCCAGGTAGCCGCAGTGAACGGCTTCCTGAAGCTCCTCCTGAAGCAGGGCCGTACCCCACAGAATCGGGCGCATTCCCCGCCAGCGGGCGCTCAGAAAGGACCGCAGGTCCGTCAGCCCCTGTCGGCCTTCAAGCCGGCCCTGATCGTAAAGGTAGGCGTTGATTCGCAAACCGCAGAAGGCGCCCTGGCAGGTGCCCTTGCCGACCCGGCTGCGTCGGCCGATCGCATAAAGACTGGGAGACCCGCCCTGCTCGTGAATTCCGTCGATGACCGCATCGATGGCGCTGGCCGGCACCATTTCGCATTCGCACAGCAGCAGGTCGCCGGACGCTTTGGCCTTCATCCACAGTTTGGGGGAAAGGCCCGCTGCCGTCCATCGGTTGGCCGCGAAGGGTTTAAGCGCCTTGACCGCTGTGAGGCCGGGCCGGTCGACGCCCAGCCGCTGGCAGACTAGGTCGGCTGTTTTTTCGGCCATCAGACGGTAGGTTGTCAGTTTCCCGCCGATGATGGAGACGAAGTTTTCGATTCCGTCGTTGGCATGGTCCAGAAGTGCAAAGCCGCGACTGAGCGCGCGGCCGTCATCTATCGACCGGGAACCCACCAGCGGCCTTACGCCGGCATAGGCACGGATATAGCGCGTCGTCTTCAAAGACGGCACCATGGCCGAGGCCGTTGCGACGATGTGGTCGCTTTCCGACACGGTGGGGACGATCCGATCCAGGCTGTCGATGGGGATGGAGGTCGTTCCCAGGATCGAGACCGTGCCTCCCGGCACCAGGATATCGGCATCCGAGGCCGGCCGCAGGCGGTTGATAACCCGCTGGGTCAATCGTTGGTCGGTGATGAGCAAGCTCCCTTTCGAATACAGCAGGTCCATCTCGATCCCGGCCAGTGCGGCGACGTCCCGCGCCCAGGCGCCGGCGGCGTTCACAACCAAGTCCGCCGTCATCCAGCTTTCCGCGCCGGTCTCATCGTTGATCAAACGGATGCGCCGGATGCGGCCGCTGTCCCGGTCGAAGCCGGCCGCGCGGGTGTGCAGCATGACGCGGCTGCCGAGTTCCAGGGCTTCTGAAAGGGTGTCGAGACAGAGATGAAACGGGTCCACGGATGCATCCGGCACCTGGAAAGCGGCGATCAATCGCTCGGACAGTACCGGCTCAAGCTCGCGGGCCTCGGCGGCGCAGATCGGCTTGCAGGCGATTCCGCAGCGTGCGCAAAGGGACGGAAAATCGGCGACATAAGCTTCATCGTCACCCTCCACCGCCACGAAAAGTCCGCCGGTGTCTTCGATGCAATGGCCGGCCATTCGCTTGAGCAGAGCGCTTTCCTCGCGGCATTCGGCCGCCGCCGTCGGGTCGCTGCGCACATAGCGCGCCCCGCTGTGCAGCAGCCCGTGATTGGCTCCGGACGCACCGGCGGCGATATCCCGTCTTTCGACTAGAACGGAATGAATTCCCCGCAACGCCAGGTCCCTAGCCAATCCGACGCCGGTGATTCCGCCGCCGATGATTAAAACCTGGGTTTCCAAAAGATCACTCCCCTGTCTCTTGATGGAGCGGCATGTCATCGATCGCCCGCAGGCGATGCTTGATTCATGCGGTCATTCGTTTACAAAGCCTATCATTAAATGCCTACTGGTGCAAAATGAAAGGCGCTGCCGGATGGTAGCGCCTTTCATTTTCGTTCAGGAGTCCGCAGTTCCATGAAGAATTACACCAGGCTTGCACAGCTGGACCCTGCAGGGTGCACCCAAAACAAGCCGGGGGAAGCACGCGCCTCCCCCGGAATGATTCTTCTGTATGATTTATATTACTGCCTGCAGGGACCGCCGCCGGGGCCTTTACCGCCGCCGGGCCCCATGCCATAGCCCGGCCCCATCCCTCGGCCAGACCCGCCGCCGAAGCCCTTGCCGTAAATCTGGGGATAGTCCTTCTTCATCTTCAAGCGATGCTCCAGGCGTTTCTGGTCCAGCTCGTTCTCGAAACCGGAGACTTCCTTTTGCAGCTCGGCCGCCTTCTTGGCATCCGGGTTCTGCTTGGCCAGCTCGGCCTTCAGCTCCAGCTCTTTCTGGTAGTGCCGCTCGCGCA
>CAZEKN010000029.1:0-14231 GCA_964512755.1 uncultured Desulfatibacillum sp.
AAGAAACGCCGCCGCATCATCGATGCTCTGCAGACGCTGCTTCCGGCAGACGCAATCGGCTGCACCGATCGGTTTGAAAACGGCATTCAATCCGGCAACGGCTTCGAGGGACCAACCCGCCGGGGCCTGCCCCAGCCAGGCGGCCTCGAGCGTCTGCAGGCCGGTGGCCAATGCTTCCAACGCTGATATGCGGTCAGATGCTTCACCGGCGGACAGACGTTCCAGGCCCTCGATCACCCGTTGCAGCAGGGAACTCGCCTCCGAGGAGACGGCTTCCGCCCGAAGATTCGAGAGCGGTTTCAGTTCATCGGCCAAGGCCTGCCAGGCGCTCCCGTCGCCCACGGGGATGTCGTCCAGCCGTTCCAAGATGCAACGAATTTTCGCCGAATGCAGATCGCATTCTGTCATTCGATTTCCTCACAATTGAAATATGATTCTGACGGCTCTGCGGCGCGCTTTAGATTTCATCGCAGACCAGTTTTCCATTGAGCGGCGCACGCTCCAGCCGCCCGCCCCGATGATAGACGAACCCGTTGGCCGCCAACCCCTTCACCATCCCGTATGCGGCCCTGAGCAGTTCGCCGATATGACGGCATAGAAGCTCACTGCGCTGATGCTCTGCCTTGACCTGCGCCACCAGCTGCACCAGCTCGGCGCGGGCATGCTGCAGCTCGCCCCGCTGGGGTTCGGGCGAAGTTCGCACCAGGAGGCGCAACGTGACCTCGGCTGCCGGACAATCCATGTGCCGTGCCAGGCGCTGGACCGCTTCCGTTCGTCGGCGCTCGACCGCCGCCAGATGCTCGATCAGATCCCTCTTTTCGGCGCTGCCGGCTTCGAGCTCCATCCGACGGGAACGCATCATGGCAGCGCGCTCCCGGCTAATGATCTCCAGCAGCTGTCGATAGAGCTCCGCTTCCGTTCGCAAGACATCCAGCAATTCATCCAGCAACTCGGGCATGGCCTTTTTCCCCATGAAACGCATCGTGCATGCGATCGTTATCGGCACTGGGCGTTAAAGTCTTTAATGGGATGGGTGCATTTAAGGCGGTCATCGCTTTCGGAAGGCGCTGCGCGGCGGGCCGTTGACTCCCCCCAGCTGCTCCTGAAGGATGGTGGAAAGCCCCAGGCCTCCGGAGCGTGCCATCTCTCGAGCCAGTTCGGCATCCATCAGGGAGGTATAGATCTCTTCGGAACGGCCGCCGTCGATCAAGCCTGACTTGCCCACCGTTTTGCGCATCTCGCTGAGCATGTGATGGATGAAAAGCGCTTCCATATCCTCGCAGGCCGTCTTCAGCTCCTGCTCGGCGGCGCCCGCGTTCGCACGAGACGGGCCGGCCCCGGCCTGGGACCGGCCGGTGATGGGCACACGCGGAGTGAGGCGTGCGGACGGATTCATTTGGATGGGGCCTGGCATCAGATGATCTCCAGGTCGGCCTGCAGGGCGCCGGCCGCTTTCAGCGCCTGCAGAATCGAAATCAGGTCGCGCGGCGTCACTCCCAATGCATTCAGCGCTCGCACGACCTCGCCGATGCTCACACCGGCTTCCAAGACTTGGAGGGGGGCACGCCCTTCCTTGACCATCGTTTGGGTGTCCGGTGTCACCACCGTCTGGCCTCGGTTGGAAAAGGGCATGGGTTGGGACACATCGAAGCTTTGCTTGATTTCGACGCTGAGGTTGCCATGTGCGATCGCGACCGTGGCAATGCGAACGTTTTCGCCCATGATGACCGTTCCGGTGCGCTCATTGATCACCACCCGGGACACGTTGTCAGGCGTCACGCTCAGCCCCTCGACCGTCGCAATTAATGCGGCGATGTTCCCGGAGTAACCCGGCGGCACAACGACATGAACGGTTCCGGAGTCCTGGGTTCTGGCGACAGTCTCTCTCAGCCCGGCGTTGATGGCCTGCGCCATCCGAGTGGCCGTGGTGAAATCCGGCTTGTTCAATGCCAGCATGAGCGAGTCTTTCTGGTTGAGGTCGAAGGGGATCTCCCGCTCAACGCTCACACCTTGAACAACCCGGCCGACCGTCGGAAAATTCTTGGCCACTTTGTCCCCGGCCCCCGAGCTGATCAGAAACCCTCCTGTGGCAACCGGGCCCTGAGCCACCGCGTACACCTGACCGTCCGCGCCTTTGAGAGGCGTCATCAACAGGGTGCCGCCTCCCAGGGTTTTGGCATTTCCGATGGAGCTGACCAACGCGTCCATTCGGCTGCCGGAACGTGCAAAAGGCGGTAGCTCGGCGGTCACCATCACGGCGGCCACATTTTTGACCTTGATGTCATCCGGGCTCACCGTCACGCCCATCTTTTCCAACATGGAGGACATGGACTGCAGGGTGAAGACGGCATCGTCGCCGTCGCCCGTGCCGGCCAATCCGACGACGAGGCCGTATCCGACCAACTGGTTCGACCGGACTCCCCGGAAGGAAGCGATGTCCTTGATACGGGCGGCATGCAGCAGGTCGGTCAGCCCGAGCACCAGCAGCAGGGCAGCGGCCAGTCGCCGCATGAAATAGGCCGTCTTGCGATCAGGTTCTGTCAATGGCATCGGATGTTTCATTTCAGCACCGGATTAGAAGGGCCAGACGGCGTCCAAGAAATTGGCCATCCAGCCCGGCCGCTGCCGGTCGTCAATGACACCGGAGCCGCTGTACGCGATTTTGGCATCCGCAACGAATATCGAGCGAACGATGTTATCGTCACCGATGTCGCGCGGCCGGATGACACCGGATAGAATGATCACCTGGTTCTCGTGGTTGACCATTACCTCACGGGTGCCGACGATTCGCAGGTTTCCATTGGGCATGACATCCGTGACGCGGCAGGTGATATACGCGGTGAGGTCCCCGCTGCGCGTGGTGCTGCCGTCGCCCTCGAAATCGCTCTGCATGCCGGCCTTGATGGCGGCTGAGCCGAACGGGTTGACCTTGGGCATGTTGCTTCCCAGCGCGCGCAGCACCTTGTCCTGCCACCAGTCCTCCACTCCCATAAATGCTTCGATTCCGGCGCTGAGGCTCGAGTCACGCGCGGTTTTGGTGTTGGCCTTATTCGTAGCCTTGGACGATTCCTCGATCTTGACGGTGACGATGTCGCCCGCCGTGCGCGCCTTCGTATCCAAAAACAATCCGTTCAACCCGCTGCCGGCAATGTAAAGCGAATTCTCCTGGTAGGCCGCGACCCGCGCAGCATTCAGCGAGTTCACCGCTTCAGACAGCGGCGGGGATGGCATCTGAGGCACGGCCGGCGTCTGTCGGCCCGCACACCCGAAGACCACGGCAAGCAGACATACGAACAGCAGGATCCTTGCGGCGGTGCTAACGATTCGCGACATGGCTTGCACTCCTGGTTTCAAAATCAGCCCTCGTAGCGTCAAAATTCGATTCTGACGGTCATGGAGTCCACCACGCGGGCATGAATCACCTTGTTGGAATCCAGATTGACCACGGGGATCAGCTCCCCCTGCGCCCCTTTTTGTTTGACTTGTCCGAACGCGGAAATGCGCAGGCCGGCGGACTCTGCGATGATCCGAACACGATCACCGCGTTTCACCAGCGGCGGAAACTCGAGCAGGTCCGGACGCAGCACCGTCCCGGAGTCCAAGGCCCGTCGGGTGCGCTTGCCGATCACCATTTCGGGGTCGTCGATCCGGTCCGCCGGCAGGCCGGCCACGTCCACTGGCTTCAATTCGACGTCCGCCGCATCAATCGGCTTAAACCGCCCCAGCGGCCGCCGGGCAACCACCACATTCACGCGCTGCTCCAGGCTCGCCGTCACCCCGATCCGTCGCTCGAAATCCGGCTCCACGTTGAAGACGACCTGCAGTGGCACATGGCCGGCGAGTTCGCTGCCTTTCGGAGCGCTCACGCGGGCGGTGAACGCCCCTTTGGGAAGCTGAACCGGTTCCGGCACCCGGATGTCCTTGATCACGATTGCTTGGCCCGGCTTCTCCCCTGCCTGCTGCTGCAGAAACGCGCGCACGATCTGTTCGATCTGATCCCGGTCGATCGTAACCGCCTCACGGCTGAGAACGATCTCGGACGGAATCTGCAGATCAAGCTGTTCCGGGTCGATGCCGCTCTGCCGCAGGCGGCTGAGCAGCAAGGCCGGCTCCAATGTCCTGGTTTTTCCCGGAAGCGGCGACCGTCCCAGGATGATACCGTGCAGCTTGCGCACGAAAGCGGTGTCGTCGCCGTCGATTTGCGCAATGCCGCCGAGCAGGATTTGGTCGGCCGCGACGTCCGCCCGGTCATAGACCCGCACGCTGGTGAGCCCGGCGGCGCCTATCGGTTGACTGAGGAGGACCGCGCTGATCCACCAAATCAAGGTGCTACCCGCCAGGCGTCGAAACCGGCGGCGCAGGAAATGCGTTGTCGTCATGGCCGTCCACTATCGTTTCAGGTTGTTGGCGACCTGCAGCATATCATCGGATGCCGTGACGACTTTGCTGTTGGTCTCGTAGGCGCGCTGAGCCGTTATCATATTGACCATCTCGTCCACCACGCTCACGTTGGACATTTCAAGAAACCCCTGGTTGATGTATCCGAACGAATTCTCCCCGGCGGTTCCGACAATAGCGGTTCCGGACGCGTCGGTCGGCAGGAAGAGGTTTTTGCCGATGGCCTGCAGCCCGGCGGAGTTGGTAAACCGCGCCAGCTGGATGGTGCCCAATTCGCGCGGCGCGGAATCCCCGGCTTGCAGCGCGCTCACGGTCCCGTCCATGCCGACGGACATGGACATGGCGTCGGTGGGGATGCTGATTTCCGGATCGAGCAGGAAACCGTCGGGAGTGACGATGCGTCCTTCGCGGTCAAGTTTGAATGCACCGGCGCGGGTGTAGGCGGTGGTGCCGTTCGGAAGCGTCACCTGGAAGAAGCCGTTGCCTTCGATGGCCAGATCCAATTCGTTCTTGGTCAGCTGCAACTCGCCTTCGGTGAAGTTCTTCGCCACCGCCACCGGTCGCACGCCGTGGCCGAGCTGGATGCCGGTCGGGGCTTCGGTGCTCTCGGATGTTGAACCGCCGGGCGGCTGCATGGTTTCATACAGCAAATCCTGGAATTCAGCCCGGCTGCGCTTGAAACCAGTGGTGGTCACATTGGCCAGGTTGTTGGCAATCACGTCGATGTTCATGCTCTGGGCCTGCATGCCGGATGCGGCTGCCCACATGCTTCGGATCATGGTTCCTCCTGAGAAACGGAATTTGAAATTTCAAATCTCAAATTTGAAATATCTTTTTATGATGTTCTCCCCACTTCGTTGATGCTCTTGGCGTTGGCTTCGTCAACTGACCGGATCACCCGCTGATAGGATTCGTAACCGCGCAGGATTTCGATCATCTCCGTCATGGCCCGCACAGCCTCGACGTTGGACATTTCCAGGAATCCCTGTGCGATGCGCACCATTTCCGGTTCCGCGGTCACGGCGGCATCGGTCGGCTTGAAATACCCGTGTCCGATCTTGAGCAGGCTGCCGGTGTCAGAGACGTCTTCGATGCGCAGTCGGCCGACATCTCGGCCGCTCAATCGGACCGTACCGTCTTCTCCCACCGTAACATCCAAGCCGCCCGGGCCGGTGTTGCTCGCATCCAGCCGGATCTCGCCGCTGGTTCCCTGAACCGGCCATCCCTCTTGGGTCACGAGCAGGCCTTCGGAGTTGAGCGTAAAATTGCCTCGGCGGGTGTAAACGGGGCCATCCGGCGATTCAACGCTGAAAAAGCCTTTTCCGTTCAAGGCCAGATCCAAACGGTTGCCGGTCTGCTGCAAAGGGCCCGGCGCGAAATCCGTGTGACTTTCGTAAGTGACCCAAAAGGATGCACCGGCTTGCGCCGCCGGATAGGGTGGATAGACCGTCGCCGCCGCGCCTTCGGCGGAAGAGAGGTAGGCCTGAAATGCGACATCGTCGCGCTTGAAACCGGCCGTATTGACATTGGATAGATTGTTGGCGATCACTTCCAACCGCTTTTCATAGGCCAGCGCGGCGGCGGCCGCCATGTAGATTTCTCCGCTCATGCCTCTTCCTTCTTATCCCCCGTGATTTTTTCTTCGCTGATCGACAACAAGCAAGACGCATACCATAAAGCATCTGATTCGCCCGGACTGTCCGTCATAGTGGCGCCGAAAGACCGACTTGGCGGTGATTGGCTCCGCCGGCGGATCGACGAACGGGCGGAGGCTGAACGGCCGCTTATTCGCCGGACCCGGCAATTATTGCCGGATGGCTCCAACCGCATGGTTTTCATGACTCCCCCGGCGCATCTTGAGCGCCAGTTCGATCTCGCCAGCGGGCCGGTTCATGCGATCCGCAATCTGCCGTGAACTCAAACCCTGCTCGGCGAGCGCATCCAGCGCGACGTACCCGCGCGGATCAGACCCATCGGGCTCCGGATTTCCCCCGCGGAAGGCGGCAAGCGCATCGGCAGAACCGTTGCTCTCCGCCTCAGGCGTGTGGGATGCGACCCCGGCTCCGGCCAACGCGCGTTGAAGTCGATCGCGTTCGGTCTCGACAACGGCCAGAATGTTCTGCCATGATAGTTCGGTCTGCTGGCGGATGGTTTGCAGAAACACTTCCTGGGCGAATATCGGGCGGACGGCAGCCGGCTCGCTCTGCGCCGCGCACCGTCGTCGGATCCGACGTCGGACCCAGACGAACAGGATTCCGGCACAAAGCGCGATCTGAAACCCATTGCCCAGCAAATCCCACCGCACCGCTTCTATATAACTCGTCATTTTGGTTTTCCTCCTGCTGCCGGATCAACCGCCTAGACCCGAATGTCGACTCGTTTGAGGGACGGCGGGCCGTGGGGTTCCGTCAGACGCTCCGCAGCAAGCGGATCCGGGGCCTCCTCGGCGCCCTCCGGGGGATGAGGCAGCGCGTCCGCCGGGTCTTTCTTCTTCTGTCGCAGATATTGCGCAAACGTCGACCCTCCGCCCGAATCCTCACGCGGTTGGGCCTGCTTGACACGGTCGGACCGTGCCACCGGAGCAATCGCTTTGGGTAAAACCACCGGCTCCATGCCCGAACCCTCCTGGTTCCCGCCGGCATCCCCTCCCCGTCCATGGTTACCCGGTTTCGTCCAGCAGCCGTTCCTTCCTCAGCTTGTTGCGCAGTCGCACGATCGCCTGGGAGTGAATTTGGGACACCCGCGATTCAGTGATGTTTAACACCTCGCCGGTTTCCTTCATGGTCAACTCGTCGAGATAGTACAGCGATATCACCAGCCGCTCCTTTTCAGGCAGCTGTTCAATGGCTCGCGCCAGCCCGGATTTGAGTTCCTTTAGCCGGGTCTGAGAGAGCGCATCTTGGTCGTGGTTCATCAGATAGTTCATTAGCTTTTCCTTCTCATCTTTCGAGGAAACGCCTAGTTCTTCGAAGCTGACGAAGGAAATGCTCGACATTTGCTTGGTGCGGTGAAGCTCCTCGATATCGACACTTAGTTCCGAAGCGACCTCGTCGTCCTCGGGTTCACGTCCGAGTCGCTGCTCGAGACGTTGGCAGGCGTGTTCCATCTCGCGCAGTTTGCGCCGGCTGGAGCGCGACAGAAAGTCCCGTGAGCGCAGTTCGCTCAGGACCGCCCCTTTGATGCGAAAAATCGCGTAGGTCATGAATTTATTGTCGCGCCGCGGATCATACCGATCGACGGCTTGGATCAGGCCGATGACCCCGACGTTCATGAGGTCCTCCACATCGACACTCGCCGGCAGATGTGTGGCAATCCGTTGGACGATGCGTTTGACATAGGGCAGGTATTCGTTGACGAGCTGCTCGCGATAGGCTGGCTTTTTCTTAAGCGCGTATCGGGATCGGCGTTCTGCCAGTTGCATGTGCATAGTGGTCTCCCCTATCAATGGTCCCCGAATTTATTGGGGAATCGTACGAACCAGATGGTGCCAGAACAGGTTGGTGTTGCCTTTCGGCCGGCTGGACGGCGCCAGTTTGATCATACGTCGGGCCAGCTCGCTGAAACAATGACTGGCCTTGGCGTCCGGGTAGAGATCGCTCACCAGCCGCTGCTGCTTGATGCCCCGGGTCAATTTGTCATCCCGCAGAACATACCCGATATATTCGATGTGAATGTCCAAAAACCGGTCGATGACCAGACCCAACTGTCGGGAAACGTCCTGCGCCTCGCGCGGGCCCGCCACCATGTTGACGAGCAAGCGGCAGGATTTCTCGGCGTACTTGAGCGAGAGCACTTTCATCAGCGCATAGGCATCGGTAATGGACGTCGGCTCGGGAGACACGACGACAATGATTTCATGCGCCATCACCACGAAATCCATCACGTTTGATGAAATACCGGCCGCCGTGTCGATCAGCAGGATGTCCATGTCGTCGATCAGCCGGTCCAGGTTGGTGAAAAACTGCATCTTCTGGTCATGGGCCAATTGAGTCAGTTCCTGAATCCCGGACGCCGCCGGCAGGATGCGCATCTTTCCGGGGCCCTCCTCGATGATCTCTTCAAGCGTCTTGTCGCCTCGGATGACATGAGAAATATTGTACTTCGGAGCGACTCCGAGCAGCACATCCAGGTTTCCCAAGCCCAGGTCGGCATCCAGGATCAAGACCTTCTTTCCGAGACGGCTGAGAGCGAATCCGAGATTGGCCACGATGTTGGTTTTTCCCACCCCTCCCTTGCCGCTGGTGATGGCGATGACGCGGGCATGCGATTTCCGGCGTCGGGACGGCTCATCCGTATCGCGGGACGGGCTGCGTCGCGGCATCGGGATAACGTTGTGCGAGGGGTCTTTTAAAGTCATGCGGATCGCGTCTCCTCATCAACGGTCGCTTAGCGGCCGGCGGCTAATTGTAAGCCGCTCCGTGCGGCGTGCAGCTCGGGCCGAATGTCCTGCTGCGGATGGCAATTGCGGCAGGCGATGAACTGTCGGGATTCAGCTTCCGCCGCCGACGTGAAATGGATTAAGTGGTCCGGTTTGATTTTTCGCACCCATTTGCAGTCGCTGCGGTGATAGAGTTCGGAGCTGCCGTTGGCGACCAAATGATGACGATTCTGCAGCGGCGTCTCCGAGTGCGCCGTAACGGGCGTGCGGCACGGTTTCGTCATGCCGCTCTCCCGGCCCGGCCAGATCCGGCCGAGCAGCATCGCCAACCCGTGTGCGTCCAGGTCTTCTGGGATCCGCGGGCCGGTGCCCAGATAGGACACGGGCAGGCCGGTCCGGGTCAGAAGATTGAGCAGATGTCCGCAGGTTCCGGCTTCGTCGAGCCGGGTAAACACCAGGCGGTGCACGGGAAATCCCTTCCAGGCGTCGACCATTCGAATCAAATCTTTTTCGCGGGTACAGGCGTTTAGCACCAGGTGCACGTCTTTGGTCTTCAGCGGCTCCAGCATCTGCCGTAACTCGTTCAGCCGCTGCGGTTCTGCAGGGCTGATTCCCGGCGTGTCCACCATCAGCCAATCCACTTCCTGGGAGGCCTGCCAGGCCTGGCGGACCATTTCGGCGGACGTGGCGACAGCCACCGGAACGTGCAGAATGGAACCGAAGATGCGCAGCTGCTCAACGGCTCCGATCCGATGATCATCCAACGTCAGCAGCGCGACGTTGCGGGGACCGGCCCGCCCGGACGGATTCGCCGCCAATTTGATCGCCGTCGTGGTCTTGCCCGCCCCGCCGGGTCCGACCATGACCAGAACCCGAGGGGTGCCCCGTTCCATCGGATCGGCCGGTCGGCCGATCCCCATGTCCTGCAGGATCTTGAGGGCAGCGGACTGAAGCCCTTTGGCCTCCAGGGTCGGATCGAATCCCGGAAACCGCTGAAGCTGCTCAATCAAATCGCCGGCAAGCTCCCGTTCGACATCCTGTGCCAGCAGATGGTGATACAGATGGGCCAGTTCCGGCGTCGCACGAAGGGATAAACGCTCCGCCTCGGCCGGGCTCTGACGATGTGTCAGCGACCGCAGCCCGGCGTTCAGCGATTGAAGCAGGCCGCGCCGTGCCGCTCGCTCCGTCCCGCCCGGCGCGGTGATCATCACCGGACGATCGGGCGCGATGGGGGCTCCCATGGGGTAGGTCGTCCCGCCTGAGTCGCTGGCTGCGGTCACTTCCACGGCCGCCGCGCGGCCGACACCGAAGAGACCGCGGGTCCGTTTCAGGCTTCTCGCGGACAGAATGACGGCGTTGACGCCGAACTCGTCCTTGACCATCTTCAGGGCCGCTGTCATGGTTTTCGCTTCAAATCGTTTAATCTGCATCCGACAACTCCACGCTTCCGATGGATCGCACGTCGACCGTGCTCTGGATCTCTTCATAAGACAGCACAAACAGGTTGGGGATGAACCGGTCGGTCAACTTCTTGAGCGCCGGCCGTATGGGCGAGGAGCAAAGCACTACCGGCTGCAGGTTGCGCGCGGTGCAAAGCTCGATCTGCCGTCCCAGGCTGCTCATGATGCGATTGGCAGTCTTGGGATCCAGAGCCAGCACCCGACCGTGCTCGCCTTTCTGAAGCGCCTCAGCCAGCGCGCTTTCGACCGTATGCCCCAACAGAATGACCGACAAACTTCCATCGGGCGCTTGATGCAGCTTGGTCAGGGTTCGCGCCAAGGCGTGACGCACGTGCTCGGTCAATGCGTCCGGATCCTTGGTGAGCGTCGCCCAATCTCCGAGCGTTTCCAGGATCGCCAGCAGATCGCGAATCGGGACCTGCTCCCGCAGCAGGTTTTGAAGCACCTTTACAACACTGCCCAACGGCAGCAGGTTGGGAACCAGATCTTCCACCACTCTGGGATGAGATTGCTTCAGATAGTCCAGCATGCGTTGTACGTCCTGTCGACCGAGCAACTCATGGGCATGCCGCCGAATGACTTCCGACAGATGCGTGGTCATCACGGTAGCGGTGTCCACGACGGTAAAACCCTTTGCAAGCGCATGTTCCCGGGCGCTGTCCCGGATCCAGATGGCCGGCAACCCATAGGTCGGCTCTTGGGTGGCAATGCCATCGACGGTGCCGTCGGCGTTGCCGGGATTCATGGCCAGACAGTAGTTCGGCATGAGTTCGCCGCGTGCGATCTCGTTGCCTTTCAGCAGAATCGCATACTCGCCGGAGGCGAGCTGCATGTTGTCCTGAATGTGAACCGGCGGGATGATGATCCCCAAATCAAAAGCCATCTGCCGCCGGATGGCCTTGATCCGCTCCAGCAATTCGCCGTTCTGCTCCGCATCGACCAACGGGATTAAGCCGTAACCCACTTCGATCGCCAAGAGATCCAGCGGAGGCAGCGCCGAGAGGGGTTCAGCTGCCGGCGCTTTGTCAGCGATGGCCCTCTGCTCCTGTTGGGCCTGCTCGCTGGCACGCTTGGCCTGGCCCAGACTGTAGGCCAGTCCGCCAGCCAGCAGTGCCAGGGCGAGAAACGGCAGGGTGGGCAGGCCCGGAATCAACGCGAATCCGAACAACACGCTTGCGACCATGCTGATGGCTCGCGGATGAAAGAAAACCTGCGAGGTGATTTCACTGCCCAAACTGGATTCGTTGCCGGCCCGACTGACGATGATGCCCGCGGCGGTTGAAATGATCAGCGCCGGGATCTGGGAAACCAGGCCGTCCCCGACCGTTAATAGGGTATACGTTTGAGCGGCCGGGCCGAACGCCATTCCCTTTTGGAAAACGCCGATCGCCAGACCGCCGATGATGTTCACCAAGGTGATGATGATTCCGGCCACGGCATCGCCGCGCACGAATTTGTTGGCGCCGTCCATCGCCCCGTAGTATTCCGCTTCGCGGGAGATGGTTTCGCGTCGAGACCGCGCTTCATGCTCGGTGATGTAGCCCGCGTTAAGATCGGCGTCGATGCTCATCTGCTTTCCCGGCATCGCATCCAGGGTGAAGCGGGCCGCCACTTCCGCTATCCGGCCGGCTCCCTTGGTGATCACCGCGAAATTGATGACCACCAGGATCACGAACACGATCAGCCCGACCACGTAGTTGCCGCCGACGACGAACCCGCCGAAGGCTTTGATGATGTTGCCGGCCGCAGCCGTCCCTTCATGGCCGTGCAACAGGACCACCCGCGTGGTGGCGATGTTCAGCGACAGCCGAAACAGAGTGGTCAGCAACAGAATGGAGGGAAAGGCCGAAAGCTCCAGGGGTTTCTGGATATGCATGGCCACCAGCAGGATCACGAGCGCGAAGGTGATGCTGAAGGCCAGCAGCAGATCCAGCAGAAACGTCGGCAGCGGCAAGACCATGAAGACCAGAATGCCGACCACCGCCGCGGCCAGCGTGATATCGCTGTTGCGTGCCAATCGGGGCAAAAGGCCGATCATGGGTGCGCTCTGCGCGACTGCCATTCTTCTATCATCCTCGCTTAGGTCTCGGACGGATTCGATCCGAACCCGAAAAGCTGCATTTTCCATGCCTGTGCGAGCCGGTGAGATCGATTTTTCCAGGACGGAGCGCAATGAAATGAATCGAGTGGCGGCAGATCTGGCCTCCCGTCCGGTTGTGGTCTCCAGCTTTTAAAAGCGGAAGCGATAGCGTTTGAGGCCGACGACCCGCGCCCCCTTCGATGCGGCGGCTGTCGGCAATCGCCGTGCCTGCGAAGCGACCGACAATTTTTTGTCGGAACCACCCGCCGAAGGACTGACGTGAAGCTCAGCGTTCCGCCCGGACGATCGGTGCACCCGGAACCGCTGCTCGGCACTGCGGATCGGTTCAGGAAAACGGCGGGCGGCTGCACAGCAGAGATTACAGCGTATGCTTGCCCTTCAACCGGTACACATAGGCCAGCACTTCGGCCACCGCGCGGTAAAGGTCGACGGGAATGGTGTCCCCCGGTTCGGCCATTTTATAGAGCGCCTGGGCCAGGGGCTTGTTCTCCACCAGAGGGACGCCATTCGCGCGAGCGATATCGCGGATGCGTTCGGCCAGGAGATCGGCACCCTTGGCGACCACACGCGGAGCCGCCATTTCGGCTGGATCGAACCGCAGGGCAATGGCGAGATGAGTCGGGTTGGTGATGACGACGTCGGCCTTGGGAACCTCCGCCATCATGCGGCGGTAGGCCGCCTGCCGCTGCAGACTGCGGATGCGGGATTTGACCTGCGGATCGCCTTCGGACTGTTTGCGCTCGTCCTTGACTTCCTGTTTGGTCATCCGCAGGCTCTTCTCATGTTGCCAGCGCTGATAGCCATAATCCAGGACGGCCAGCACGATCATCGCCAGACAGACATAGAAAATGATTCGAACGGCGGCGGTGTGCGTGAATTCCCAAATGCTGCCGATGTCTCGGCGCACCAAAGTGGGAAACTCGGTCAGATAACCGGACACGACCGACCACGCGATGAAGGCCACGAAACCGATCTTTAGGATGGACTTGGCCATTTCGACCAGTCCGCGCAGGGAGAGGATCCGCTTGGCTCCGGCCAAGGGGTTCAGTTTGGAAAGCTTGGGGACCAGCGGCTCGACATGGAATTCAAACCCGACCTGCAGGACATTGCCGACCAGCCCGGCGACCAGCAGCGGCAGAACCATCGGGGCCAGCAGCCAAAAACAGTCCTGAGAAAGCTCCGAAACCAGGGCGCCGGCGTCGCTGATCGTGCGCAGCCGGGCGGTGTGCAACTGACCGAAGAACCGGCTGAAAAGGTTCATCAGATCATCGAACGCCCGCGAGCCTGCGAAATAAAACACACCCAGCACGGCGATGAGAATGAGCGCGGACGGGACTTCGCGGCTCAACGCCACCTGGCCGCGCTTGCGCGCTTCCATCCGGCGTTTGCCGGTTGCCCGTTCGGTTCGCTCCTGTCCGGTTGACTCCGCCATCTCCGGCTCCGCTCACGCGATGGCCTTGAGGAGCGCGACGGCATGGTGCGCCACGCTGCCGAACAGATGCCTCAAATAACCGGTTAGGTGCGGCAGGCTCAGGCCGAAAAAAACAAGCCCCAAACCGATATTGAGCGGCATGGATACGACGAAGATGTTCATCTGGGGCACCGCGCGTGCCACCAACCCGAAGGCCACCGTTCCGAGCAGCAAGGCGACAATCACCGGCGCGCCGGCCTTCAGGCCGATGACGAACATCTCGGTGGTCAGCCGAATGAGCCGCTCGAGCACGGGACCGTTGACATGGAAGCCGACCGGCGGAACCAGTTGGTAGCTTTCCACGAGGGTGCGGATGAACCAGTGATGACCATTGAGGATCAAAAAAACCATGGTGGACAGGAGGCTTGCAAACTGGGCCAAAATGGCCACCTGGTCTTCGGAGGCCGGGTCGATCACCTCGGC
>CAZEKN010000030.1:0-14223 GCA_964512755.1 uncultured Desulfatibacillum sp.
GCGGAAGCTCGCGCGCCTTGAACTTGGGCTTCTGGCGAAGTCATCCAACGGAAGGTTTTTACAAATGTTTAAGATGACGCCCAACATCGTGCGTAACCTGGTGGTCAAGAAGTCCACCCGCAGGTATCCGGGCGAGGTGCGCGAGCCCTTCGCCCAGGTCCGCGGCGAGCTGATCAACGACATCGAGCGCTGCATCTTCTGCGGCACTTGCGAACTCAAGTGCCCTTCCCAGTGCATTCAGGTGGATAAAAAGGCCTGCATCTGGACCTGTGATCCCTTCGCTTGCGTCTATTGCGGGATCTGCGTGGACACCTGCCCGGCCAAGAGCCTCTACCAGAAAACCAAATACCGCAGCCCCACCGGCGATCGCCTCATCATCAGCCAGCAGGGGCAGCCGCGCAAAAAAGCCAAAGACAAGGAAAAGACGAAAGAGGCGCCGACCGCCGAACCGGGCACCGATTCTCCATCGCCGGCGGTTCCACCTGCGGAAGATGGATGATGCCGCATCATCCTCCGGATCGGCACGAGGTGCCGGCGGAACCTGTTTTGCCGGCGCCATGAAAATGGCGCCCCAACCAGTTTTGGGCCAGCAGCAACGCACAAATCGATTTGGCGTCCTGAATCTCGCCGCGGGCGATCATGGCGGCCGCCTCCGCCAGCGGACGACCATGCGCTTCCAACACTTCGTCCGCGTCGAGGCGCTGGGCTGCGGCGCTCAACCCGGTGGCGAGAAACAAGTGGATGCGCTCGTCGGAGTAGCCGGGCACCGGCGTGATTTCCCCTATCTTCCGCCATTCCCCTGCAGCATAGCCGGTTTCCTCGGCAAGCTCGCGGCGCGCGCAGTCCAGGACCGGCTCGCCCGGATCGAGCGTACCGGCCGGAATCTCCCAGATATATTGTCCGAGCGCGTGGCGGTACTGCCGCACCAGCACCACATCGTTTTCGCCCGTCAGCGCCACGATGGCGGCCGCTCCCGGATGTTCGATGAAATCGAGGTCGGTGGTCGTTCCGTTGTCAAGGGTCACGTTTTCCCTCACCAGTTGAAACACACGCCCGCGGTGTATGACGCTGCGGCGGTTGACGCTTGCAGGCATTTCCGGATCCTCCCAGAGGGATATCGCTGGGTACTACCTAATTCGTCGGGCGGGCCGGGTCAACCCATTTTTAGGTCAGAGCGGGCTGGATTCTCGGCCGTCGAGCTGTGCTTGACCCCTTCAACAATTGGGGATAGGCTGAGGTTGCGGCGCGGGCGAGCACCTTCGCAGTTGAGGTCCGCGCCAATGAGCGATATGACCGCACCAGACATATTCTGTTGCCGGATCAAAATACGCTGCGCGCCGTCGCGCGATGACCTGCCGCCGGCCCGGAGGAAACACCATGAAACGCCCTGAGATCCGCACCCCGCTGCCCGGCCCGCGCGCCCAGGAATTCATTCAACTGGACGCCACCTATGTTTCGCCTTCCTACACCCGGGTCTACCCGCTGGTGGTCGACCGGGCCGCCGGGCTCTGGGTCCAGGATCTGGACGGCAACCGCTTCTTGGATTTCACCGCCGGGATCGCGGTCAACGCGACCGGCCACTGTCATCCCCGGGTCGTGGCAGCCATCAAAGCCCAGGCCGATCAGTTGCTGCACATGTCCGGCACCGACTTTTATTACACCGCGCAAATCCGCCTGGCCCAGAAGCTGGCCTCGCTGGCTCCGGGAGAAGAGACGCATCGTGTCTATTTCGGAAATTCCGGAGCCGAGGCGGTGGAGGCCGCCTTCAAGCTGGCACGCTGGCATACCAAGCGTGAGCTCAATCTTGCGTTTTTCGGAGCCTTTCACGGCCGGACCATGGGGGCGCTCTCGCTGACAGCCAGCAAGACCATTCAGAAAAGGAATTACAATCCCCTGGTTCCCGGTATCACACACATCCCCTACGCCTATTGCTATCGCTGCGCCTACAACCTGACCTACCCCGAATGCCATCTGTTCTGCGTCCGCTGGGTGGAGGATACGCTGTTTCGCACCACGGTTCCGCCCGAGGAAGTCGCCGCCATCTTTGTCGAACCGATTCAGGGGGAAGGCGGCTACGTGGTCCCGCCGCCCGAATTTCACCGAGAGTTCTGCGCCATCGCCCGGAAATACGGGATTCTTTACGTGGCGGACGAAGTCCAGTCCGGCATGGGCCGCACCGGCAAGATGTTTGCGATGGAGCACTTCGGCGTGGCGCCGGATATCATTGCCCTGGCGAAAGGGATCGCCTCCGGGCTGCCGCTGGGCGCCATGATGGCGCCGGCCCGGATCATGGATTGGGAGGCGGGATCGCACGCCTCCACCTTCGGCGGCAACCCGCTGGCCTGCCAGGCGGCCCTGGCCACGATCGATCTACTGGAGGAGAGCCTGATGGCCAATGCCGGCCTGCAGGGCGAGCGGCTGATGGAAGGCCTGCGCCAGTTGCAGGGCCGCTTCGAGTGCATGGGGGATGTGCGCGGCAAGGGCCTGATGGTGGGGGTGGAACTGGTCAAGGACCGCGAGCGCAAGACGCCGGCGGCGGACTGGCGCAGCCGGATCATCCGGCGCGCCTTCGAAAAGGGGCTGCTCATCTTGGGCTGCGGTCAAAACAGCATCCGATTCTGCCCGGCATTGACCGTCAGCGCCGATGAAATCGACGTCTGCCTGTCGATCTTCGAGGAATGCGTCCAAGAGGTCGCGGGTTGACTGCATCCCATAGCACCGGGCGTTCATCCGGCCGGCCGCTCGTTCTCCCGGGCCGGCGAGGCGGAGGAACGAGCGGGTCTTGCGAGTTCGATCCAGCGTGCGATGGCTTCGGCGACACCGCAGCTATCGTTCGATGCGACGGTCGGGAATCGTTCCCGGAGTTCCGCCGGCGCATTGGCCATGACAAATCGCGTCTGTGCCCATTCGAGCAAGTCCAAATCATTGAAGTCGTTGCCCACCGAAAGGGTGTGCGCCCGGGGAACTCCGAGTTCGGCGGCCAGCCATTCCGTGGTCAGGCTCTTCGATATACCGGCCGGGAAGAGTTCGATCCAGGTCGACCGACCGTCCAGCGGCGAGGTGGTCCGAATGATGGTCAAGCCGCTCAGTCGCTGTCGCACGGCGGCCAGGGCGGCCGGCGCCTGTTCCGGCGGAACAATGGCGACCAGCTGGGTGGCCGGCCCGAACCGATCGATGTCGTCATGGAGGGGAAACGCAAAGCGGCGATACAGAGAGATGCGGGCATCGAAGTCGGGATTGGCATCGGTGCCGGTGACGTAGCCAAAGATATGCGAATCGGGGATGCTGCGCTGCACCATGAAATCCAGACGCAGCGATCGCAGGATGCCGACCGCGTGCCGGATTTCATCAATCTCGAGACTGGCGCTGCGCAGGATCCGGCCGCCGGGATGCTCGGCAATTCCTGCGCCGCTTGAAAAGATCACATAATCGATCGGCAGCCCGGCGGGCCGGATGCGTTCGAACGAAAACATCGAGCGCCCCGTCGCGACGACGCGGATGACGCTGAGTTCGCCCAGCCGCCGCAATCCGGCCAGGTCGGCGGCTGCGAACGTTCGATCGGAACGCAGCAGGGTGCCGTCCAGATCGGTGATGAAAAGGCCCGCCGGTAGTGGGATCGGAGTGGACGCGGTACTGCCGCTCGTGACGATGATGGCCATGGGATTCCGATCATGATGCAGTCGTTTGCCGGAGCTATATAACCATGCCGTCCGGCCGGCCGTCAAGCCGGCGGCCGGCCGCTAAAGTCGGCCAGCCGATCGGGCGATATAAGCCTTACAGCGCCCGAAGGCTGACGGCACAAGGGGGGGGGGAGCATGTATGGTCCCGGTGAGGCAGCCTGGAGCGGCAGACGGAGGTTGAGGTTGCCATGGCACAGGCAGAGGAAGCAATCATTTTTCTAGATAAACTGGGCTTCGGTTGGGTGATCGACCGGAGGGTTTTAAAGCACATCAAACTCAGCGTTTTGGCAGAAGAGGACCTCCCGAACCGGTCTCTGATCGAAATGATCGAAACCATCCTGTCGGAAAAGCCCGTCGTGTAGTGGGGATGGCTGTCGCGCAACCGATTCCCTCTGTCCAACGCCGATTCGTCAGCGCTTCCTTTGGGGTCTGAATGGGAGTCCACCCCATATCGCGCCGATGCAAAAGCCCGCCCCGCCGAATCCATTCTTAAGTTGTACCTTAATCACTTGCCGGAGCAATCGTATGGGGCATCGCACCCGAAATCACCACGCGTTCCGAGGCCTGCTGCAGTCGGAGGACGGTGTCATCACGCGTGTGCTCAAGACCAGCCGCCGCAAGATCGTGTTTGAAACGAGCTTCGGGCTGCGCCGGCCCATCGCGGAACTGCTTAGAGACCAACCCGGTTACATCCTGTTCAGCGAGCGTTCGCGGATCGCCCGGCTGGGGGTCCAGATTGAAAGCATGCCGATCTCCGAGGCGCGTCTGTGCAACGGCCAGGCGATACTCACCCTGGAGGCATCCTCGGTCATTCCCGGCTATCCCGGCCTCGACGAATGGCGCGGCTTTTTCAATCCGGGACTTCCGGTGGGGCGCCTGGTCTATTGCGACCCCGAGGCCCTGCTGACCTCGGAGGAGGTGCTGGATGCAGTCGAGCATTCGGTGATCAAGCTGCCGGCTTCGACGGCCATCTCGAGTGACGGCAGCATCGTGATCGCTCCGCACAAGATCGCCTGCCGCCTGAAGGAGCCGCTGACGAAAGACCTTCTCGGACGCATCCTGCTGCGGGAGGACGGGCGTGAATTGCTCAACCGCTACCAGGTCCGTGACCCGGTTTCGGCCGTGACGATCGCCCCCGGTGAGGGGTTGGTCACGACCTGCTCGATGTATCTCAACGAACATTTCGTGGTGCTGCAAAGCGGGTTTTCATTGGGGCGCAACTTGGCGGCCACGGTCCTGGACCCGATTAAAACCCGGGGAATTCGAATTTATCTGGAAATCATCAATCAAAGCGAACACCCCATCGTGAACCCGCTCATCACCGCCAAGGTGTATCGGGCGGCCGCGCCGAGGCGCTTGCTGAACGGCCATCGGCCGGCCAGGGGGACGCGCGTGTTTTCCTACGCCAAGCTGGGCGGCCTCAACCGGCGGTTTCAGCGCCTGAAGCGCTCCCACTGCCATTTCATCGACCGGCCCATCGCCGTGGCGAGCAACCGGCCGGAAGGGCTGAAGCAGACGTCCATCTTTCTCAACGGGCCCGAATCGGCCTGCACCACGGCCCATTCCATGTGCGCCCTGGCGCGCCGGGATTTTGCTTCCCAAAGCGCCTGCCTGCATCGCTACGCCACCGGCCGGCTATCCGGCATCCTGACCGACCGTTCGGCCGTGGTGATCGCGAAATACTTTCCCAACCTCATCGAACATCGCGACCTGGTCAATCTCACCTGCGACGGAAAAATCGAGGCGCTCTATTTCATGGAGCCTTCCTGCGAGCACGGTCCCTTTCTGTCGCAGATGGATCACAACCGCCTGCAGGAATACCACGCCTTCGGGCTGGAGGTGTATTGGGTGTCCGGCCTCACCCGCCGCCTGATGGTGCACACCATGCGCGACGGCATGGGGTATTTCGTCGTGCCCGAACGCCTGGCCGATTTTCACAAGTCCATGCTCTTTGCGCTTTACGGGTCCAACCAGACGCTCTCCGCGCGCGGAGAAGCGCGGCTGGGCGAGCTGATGGACGCGCTGATCGCGTTCTGGGGCCGGAACATCGGCATCGTCACCGGCGGCGGCAGCGGCGTCATGGAGCAGGCCAACCGTCTGGCGCGTCAGCGGGGCATTCTCTCGGGTGCCAACTTCCTGGAGATCACCGACCAGTCCATGACAACGGACGTGGATTTCTGCCAGATGTTTCAGTCGACTTGCCGCCACAGCCGCCAGAAGTGGTTCGAGATCGCTTCGTTTCCGATTTTCAATGTGGGCGGCCTGGGTTCCCTGGAAGAGCTGGGCATCACCTTGTGCAACATGAAGCTTTCCATCATCGAACCGGTGCCGGTGATCCTGTTCGACACGGAGAACAGCGGGGCGTTCTGGCAGGGGATCCAGCAGCAAGTTGCCGAGATGGTGCGCCAGAGCCGGGCGCCCGCCTGGGCGGCGGACAGCATCGTCATCACGGCCGACCCCCAAACCGTCATACGGACCTATCGCGAACGGCTGCAGCTGTTTTAGATGTGCTCGGCCGTGTGCATGGCCGGGTCGTAGTCCTTTTTTCCCATTGATGCCGTCTCCTCAGGACGTTCCTCTCAACGTTCCGGCGTTGAACCCTCTCAAGAAGCGTTCCGCCAGGCCGGCCGCGACCCGGTGCTCATAGATCTGCCCCGCCGGCGTGAGCCCCCGGATGCGGCCGTCGGCGAAAAACCGGGCCAGCAAGTCGCAGCCGGCCTCGATGCGATTCGCGGGGCTCGGGGCGGCGGCATTCGCCGGCCGAGACGGCGGAACCGCCAGACCGTGATCGCGCAGATGTTTCATGAAATTCACGATTCGCCCCAGCCGCAGCAGCGTGGCCGACTCGATGCGCCGGGTGGTGTGCTCGATGGGCAGGGCGCTCGACCGCATGCGGCCGAGAGATGCGGGAAGCAGGCCGAGCTGCCGGCAGCGGTCGAAGTCAGCGCTGCCCGGCGCCGGATAGAACACGGAGACCCCCGCCAGGACCCGGCGTTCGGACAGAAACAGCAGGTCCTCAACGGACGCCTCGGCCGACTGATGAGGGGCGCCGACGATGATGTATCCGACCGCCGTGAGACCGTGGCGTTGGGCGAGATCGAGGGACCGGTCGAACGCCGTGCGGACATCGGGCCGGTGAAACCGGCCGAGTTGCTCGGCATGGGTCGAGCCGAGGGACAAGTTGAGCGTCTTGAAGCCGGCTGCCGCCATGGCGGCCACGACGGTCTCGTCCAGGGTCGGCGGGAAAAGGCCGTTCATGGCGCGCAGCTCCAGCGCCTCTCCGGCGAAGCGCTGCCGGATTCCGCTGAGAAGGTCCATGAACCAGCCGCGGTTCAGGGATAGGTTTTCGTCTTCGAAATCGATGAATCCGGCGCCGTGCGCCCGGACGGCGGTTTCGATTTCAGCCAAGACCCGGGGTACCGGCCGCAGCCGGTAGGGCATCCAGGCGGCGCCCCCGACGCTGCAATAGGAGCAGCTGAGGGGGCAGCCGCGGCTGGCGACGACCACGATGCCGCCCCGGCCGCGGCGGCGATAGCGGCGCCGGTCGACCAGTTCAAGGGCCGGAAGGGGAAAGCGGTCTGCGGACGCCACGGCGGCCGGCGGATTGACATGCAACCCGCCCTCCGGCCGTCGAAAGGCGATGCCGGGGATGCCTGCCAGCGGGCGGCGGTCCCGCAGGCTTTCGGCCAGAAGGGGCAGCGACGCCTCCCCCTCGCCCCGCAGCACGTAGTCGACCGAGGGCGAGGCCAGAACCTGCTCCGGCATCGCCGTCGGGTGGTGGCCGCCCATCACGATCACGGCGTCCGGGTGCCAGGACCGGACGGCGGCGGCCGTGGCCAGGGCCTCGTCCGCGTACGGCGTAAACAATGCGGAGACGCCCACCAGCCAGGCCCCCGACACCCGGGCGCGGCGGCCGATCTGATCGAAGCTCGAGCCGAAATGCCGGAAGCGGTTGAAGAGGGCAAACGGCGAAACATCCGGCCGGCCGTAGAACTCGTCCAGATCCGCCATCTCCTCCGGCAGGGATGCCGGCCGGCTCTTGGAGGCGGCCAGGGCGTCGAGGATCTCAACCGCGAAGCCGCGCGACTTCAGGGAAGCGGCGATGCTGGCCAGACCGTAGGGGATGGTGCGCTTGGCCGTCAGGTAGAAATCGCGGATGGGGGGCTGGATCAGGAGCACGTCGATCATGCGGACCGCTCTCGTCCAGGGGGTGCGCTGTCCTCGGCCGCGCGCTGCTTCAACAGCGGAATGAACCGGTGGTTGGCCTTGGGAAAGGCAAAGCGGTCGATCTCGGCGATGCGGATCCAGCGGTGGCCCACCGGTCCGTTCAGTCGCACCCGGCCCGCCGCGAACCGGCAGGCGAACACGTGTAGCCGGATGCGCAGGTGCGAGTAGGCGTGCCGAACCTGGGCCAGGGGTTTTTCAACGACCACATCCAGGTTGACTTCCTCCTTGATCTCCCGCACGCAGGCCGCCTCCGGCCGCTCGCCCGTCCGCAGCTTTCCGCCGGGGAACTCCCACAGGCCGCCCAGCAGTCCCTGCGGCGCCCGCCGGGTGATCAGCATCCGGTCGCCTTTGGACACGACGCCCACGGCGATCTCTTCCTCGGGAACCGGCCGGGAGGCGACCCGGCGCGGGTAGCGTCCGACCGCGCCGCTGCGATGCGCGCAGCAGCATTCGATCAACGGGCAGGCGGCGCAGTTCGGTGCGGCAGGCGTGCAGACCAGCGCTCCGAGCTCCATCAGGGCCTGGTTGAAATCCCCGGGCCGGCGGGCGTCCAGGAGGCGGTCGGCCTCGGCCTGGAAGATTTTCCGGGAGGCGCTCTGGTTGGCGGGGGCTGCGATCATCCGCAGGCGGGCCAGCACGCGCTTGACGTTGCCGTCCACCACGGCGTGCGGGCGGTCGAAGGCAATGCTCAATACGGCCGCGGCAATGTAGTCCCCGACACCGGGAAGCGCCCGGAATTCCTCCCAGCGGTCGGGAATAGGGCCGTTGCCGTCGGCTGTCAGCATTCGGGCCGCCCGGTGCAGGTTGCGCGCCCGCGCATAGTAGCCGAGACCTTCCCAGAGCTTGAGCACCATTCCCAGGTCGGCGCCGGCGAGGCTGCGGAGGGTGGGCAGCTGCCTGAGAAACCGCCGATAATAGGGCAGGGCCGTTTGGACCTGGGTCTGCTGCAGCATGACCTCGGAGACCCAGATGCGGTAGGGATCGCGTGTCTCCCGCCAGGGCAGCCGGCGGCGGTTTTTTTCGTACCAGGCGAGCAGGCGCCGCCGCAGGCCACGAATGTCGGCAGGCATGAGCCGTCTTGAGCGAGCGGAATGTTTCCCGGCCGTGGTTCCCGTCATTTCTTCCCCAGGATGCGTTCGATCATCCCCTGCACGTCCGTGACGGCTTCCTTGCAGGCCGAGCCGACGCACAGATGCGCGGTGGTCTGGCCCTTTAGGAACTGCAGGCCGTCCGTATAGCCCGCGAACCGGGCGAGCCGGGATGCGTTCTCACCGGATTTGAGCTGGGTGACCTGGTTGGGAGTGAACGCGAGGTTGAGGGCCGCCAGCAGCCGCTCGGCATCATGTGAGCCGCTCTCGCCGGCAATGACGATGTCCTGGCCGGGCCGCAGGGCGAAATCCAGGCCGCACAGGAAAAAGGTGAAGGCCGACGGCTGCCGGTCGATCGTGCCGGCGAAGGCGCGCACCAGCCGGTCAGCCGTTTCGGCCCAGCGCGGGTTGCCGGTGAGGCGGGACAGCCACAGGAGGTTCAGCAGCGCGACCGAATTGGCCGAGGGAACGGCGCCGTCGTAAATTTCCTTCGGCCGTACGGGAAGCTCCCGGTTCTGCGGGCCGGCCAGGAAAAAGCCGCCGGCGGCTTCGTCCCACAGCTCGGCGAGCATGACCGCCTGCAGCTCGGCTGCCAGCTCGGCCCAGCTGACATTGAACGTGCTGCGGTAAAGATGCAGGAGGCCGAAGATCAGGAAGGCATAGTCGCCGGCCTGCCCGGGGACGGCGCGCTCTCCCTCCCTGAACCGGTGGAAGAGTCGGCCGTCGGCGCCGCGCAGGGTGTCGAGAATGAACTGCGCTGCGTTCCCAGCGGCTTCGGCGTAGGCCCCGCGTCCGAGCACTCGGGCGCCCTGGGCCAGCGCGGCGATCATCAATCCGTTCCAGTCGGTTAGGATCTTGTCGTCCTTGAGCGGATGAACGCGGGCCTTGCGCACATCGAACAAGCGGGTGCGCGCATCCTCCCAGCGCCGGTGCAATTCCACGTCCGGCAACCCCAGTTCTTGCGCCCAGCGGTCGAAGGGTCGGGTGAGGTGCAGGATGTTGGCGCCCGTCGGGCGGCCGCCGGCCTCGTCATGGTAATTGCCCTCGGGCTTGAGGTTGAAAATCGGCTCCCAGAAAGCGGCCTCGGCTGAGCCGAGGGCCTGGCGGAATTCAGCGAGGCTCCAACCGTAGAATTTTCCCTCGACGCCCTCGCTGTCGGCATCCTCCGCGGAAAAGAAGGCGCCCTCCGGAGACGTCATGTCCCGCAGGACATAGGTGAAGATTTCGCCTGCGGTTTGAGCCAGCTGCGGAGCCGGAGCCACCTGGGAGGCTTCCAGGCAAGCCAGGGCCGTCAGGGCTTGATCGTAGAGCATTTTTTCAAAGTGGGGCAGCAGCCAGCGGCTGTCGGTGGAGTAACGGTGGAGGCCAAAGCCGACGTGGTCCCAGATGCCGCCGAGCCGCATGGCGGTCAGCGTGCGCGTCACCATCTCCAGCGCGTGCGGCTCGGCTGTGCGGTCGTGGCAGCGCAGCAGAAACAGCAGCCGGTGCGGGGTGGGGAACTTGGGCGCAGGCTCGAAACCGCCGTGTCGGCCGTCGAAGCTGAGGGCGATGTCGTCGTAGGCCCGGTCCAGCAGGCGGATGCCGGGCGTCTCCGCCGGCGCGAACTCGAAGGCCTTGCCGAGGGAGTCCGTCACTCTGGACGCCGCGGCGTCGATCTTGTGCGGTTCCTGAACCCAGAGGGCCTTCACGCGCTCGCAGAGTTCGATCAGCCCGGCGCGCCCGAATCGGCTGCGTTTGGGCAGGTAGGTGGCCGCGAAGAAGGGTTTTTTGTCCGGTGTCATGAAGATGGTCAGGGGCCAGCCGCCGCTGCCGTTCAGCAGATGGCAGGCGGCCATGTAGACGGCGTCGATGTCCGGGCGTTCCTCGCGGTCGACCTTGATGCACACAAACGTGTCGTTCAAAAATCGCGCGGCCTCTTCGTCTTCGAAGGATTCCTTTTCCATCACGTGGCACCAGTGGCAGGTGGCATAGCCGATGGACAGAAAAACGGGCTTGTTCTCGGAGGCGGCCCTGGCGAAGGCCTCGTCGTTCCAGGCGTGCCAGCCCACGGGATTATGGGCGTGTTGCAGGAGGTAAGGGCTTTTTTCGTGGATCAGTCGATTGGGGTTCATGAAAGCAACATAGGCATGAAGGCCGATACTGGCAACGCCGGCGGATTCATCGGCCGGAGAGGTGGAAATAGGGCGGACGGGTGGTGATGCGGGAATCCTCCCGGGGGCGGCCGACCGTGAAATGGTACAGGCTCTGAAACCGATCCGACGCCAGGCCCAGGATCTCATGTACGGCGTCGTCAAAGTAGCATCCGATGCCCGTACCTCTCACGCCGTGCGCTTCCGCCTCCAGGTAAAGCACTTGGCCGATCATGCCGCTTTCCCAGAAGCGGTGCCGGTACCGAAACGGTTCGCGCCGGAGACTCTCGCCGAACCGGGCGATCATGCCCAGCGAGAAGGCGCCGGATCCGGCGATGTCTTGGTGGCAGCTCAGCATGACGGCGGTTCGGCTGAAATCGCCGCGTTCCAGGCAGTAGAGCGGGAATCCGGGTTCGACCGCCTCCCAGAGAAAACCCGGTCGGGTATGGGCGCGAACGTCCGGCAACTCCCGTTCGTCACGGCAGAAGAAATAAAGACCCGGGTCGAGACCGGCCACGCGATGAACGAAGAGCAGCAGATGCAGGGCCGGCTCGCCCAGTCCCACGTCGAACGGGGCGGCGCCGCTGCGAGGAAGCGTCCGGTCGAGCATGGCCAGAAAGTGCTTGCGCGGCAGGCTCCCGCTCGGATCGAAGGCGGTGGCGCTGCGCCGTTGCCGGATGATCTGCGTGGCGGAAAGCCTGGATTCCTCGGCAGGCAACCATGCCCGGCGATGCCAGCGGCTGACGGGGCTGCGTGTAGCCGGCTTGCGGCTGTGTCCGGCCGCCTGGCCGATGATCTCCCAGTCGACGTGTTCCCGGCTGAGCGCATTCGGGGTGCCCTGGAACGGAATCGCCGCAAAAGCAGATAGCACGCCCTCCGGGAGCGTCCGGGGAAGTTCTGCGGCGGCGTTCGGATGGATGTAGCCCAGCAGATCGGGGTGTTCGGCATCGAGAGCGGGAAAGCGGGTCTGCGCCAGGCCCAGCACGGTTTCGACGGCGTCATCGGAAAGGTCGATGAGGCCGGTGAGGCTCCATCCGAAAAGGCTGGCGGCCATCCGCAGGGCGGCGAGCGCATGGCCGACATCATGGTTGCAGTAGCGGAAGGCGCGCTCGCCGTATTTCCAGGACTCTCTCCAGAAGATGCTGGTCAGGCCGATCAGAAATCCGTCTGCGCCGAAATGCGCGCGGATCAACCTCCACAGCTCGGCGGAGATTTCGGCGCGGCGCTCCAGGCAATGGCTCAACGGAAAGTAGTGGTAGACGCCGCCGGGGCATCCCTCCATCTCGGGCAGGACCAGATGAGCCTCGGTCGGGTGCAGGTTGCCGCTGGAAGGATTCATGCGCAGGGCCCAGCGGGATCCGGCCGTCTCCTTCCAGGCGGAAAGCCCCATGGAAAGCTCGAGGATCCCGGCGATGAGCGCCAGGCCCAAAGAGACGGGAGACCGGCAGGCTTCGTACAAACCACGGTGGCCGGCCGCCGGGTCTTCGGAAAGCAGGGGCAGGGCGATCCGCGGAACCCCTTCGTACCGGCGAAAGGGATCCGGCTGGTTTTCCCAGTCCATGTAGCCCAGCGACCGCGCATAGCGATCCAGATGGTGTTTGGTCTGCTCGTGGTAACGCAGAACTGCTTCCGCGACGGGATGGGTCATGGGCCGTCCCCGGGCTTCAGTGCCGGCGGTTAAAAAGTGTCCTGGTGCGTGAATTCCGCTATTTCCCGGCGGTTGGGGGGCGAGGATACTTTGGCGGGAAAGCCCAGCGGGATCATGGCGACCAGCTCATACCCCTCCGGAACTTTCAACACGGCTTTGGCCCGGTCGTGGTCGAAGAGGCCTACCACCACCGTGCCGAGCCCGAGCGCATGAGCCGTCAGGCAGATGTTCTGGCAGGCGATGCCCAAGTCGAACATGAACCAGTCCCCGAACTTGGTGGGTGCCTGGTCCTTGTAGTAGCCTGAGCTCTTGAGCCGGCCGCACAGGGCCAGGACCACCGGCGCCTGTAGCATGGCCCCGGCAGCCGGGTTGCCCTTGGGCGGAAGGGTGGCCTGCAGCTGCTGCTTGACGGCCGGATCGCGGACGACCACGATTTCCCAGCACTGGGTGTTGGCCCAGGAGGGCGACCAGCGCACGGCTTCCAGGATGGTGTCCAGCGGCTCCGGCGGCACGTTCCGGTCTTCATATTTTCGGATGCTCCGGCGGGTCTTTACGATCTCCACGAATTCAGGCATGTCGGTTTCCTCCCCAAAAATAAAAAGGGCGACGTCCTGCGGACGCCGCCCCCCGATCGCATGGTGGCATTATTTCTCGGTGCTGCACGATCCGTGGCAGCCGCCGCATCCCCCGCCAGAGCTGAGATCGATGCCCGAATTGATCCTGAAACCATATCCCATGAAATCCACGGTCACGGGTTTGGCCTTTTCGTAAAAATCCTTGTCGATGACGAATTGAAACCCGTTTACGTTGAAAACGCTGTCGGTGTCGCGCGGCTCATCCAGAGCCATTGCCAGAGACGGTCCGCCTCACCCGCCCTCGTTCAAAAAGATACGGATGGGCGAAACCTCTTTGTTCTTGAAATATTCAGCAATCTGATGATGGGCTGCCGGGGTGATTTCTACCATGTTGTTCCTCCTCGAATATACCTGCATATTTCAGGCGTTGGTGCAATGATTAAAAACAGATAATAGGTGTACGCATGCGGCTTGTCAATCAAAAAACGGCTGAGCACGGGCGCGTCCGCTTTTCATTTCAAATCGGCGAGATAGTCCTGGTAGATCTTCAGATGTCCGGCCGAAAAAAGTACGAAAAGGACCTTTTGAATGGACGGGTGGGCTTCCAGAAGCGGCAAGGTCGTATCGACGGCGATCCGGCAGGCCTCGTCGATGGGATAGCCGTAGACGCCGCAGCTGATGGCCGGAAAGGCAATGGTCAGCACTTTATGTCGAACCGCCAGTTCGATGCTGTTGCGGTAGCAGGCGCCTAAAAGCTCCCTGTCGCGCGGAGTGCCCCGATACACCGGCCCGACGGTGTGAATCACGTAGCGGGCCGGCAGCCGGTAGCCCTTGGTGATCCGGGCTTCGCCCGTCGGGCAGCCGCCGATGCTCCGG